>JANOLA010000841.1:0-4734 GCA_031419535.1 Burkholderiales bacterium
CAGGCCGAGCTTCGGCTTCGTCGTCGCGCCCAGCAGCGGGCGGCCGAATTTGTCGAGCCGCTCGCGCTCGTCCACCACGCCGGTGGCCGGGCCCTGGAACGTCTTGAGATACGCCACCGGAATGCGCATGTCTTCCAGTCGCAGCGCCTTGACGGCCTTGAAGCCGAACACGTTGCCGATGATGGAAGCCGTGAGATTCGCGATCGAGCCACCCTCGAACAGGTCGATGTCGTAGGCGATGTAGGCGAAAAACTGGGCTTCCGTCTTCGTGCCCACGCCGGTGTTGGGCACCGCGTCGACGCGGTAGGCCTTGGCGCGGTACAGGTCGCAGGCGGTCAGGCGGTCCGTCCAGACCACCGTCCAGGTCGCGGTGCTCGACTCCCCGGCCACTGCGGCGGCGCACTCCTCGGCGTCCACGCCTTCCTGCGGCGTGATGCGGAACAGCGCGATGACGTCGGTGTCCTTTGGCACATAGTCGGGCTGCCAGTAACCCATCTGCTTGTACTTGAGGACACCTGCGCTGTAGCGCTTCTTGGCATCGGTGATGACGCCTTGTTCGACCGGCTTGTTCATGGGCTGCTCTTCCTTTGACGATTTCGAGAAATGGCTTGACGGCGACGTGGAGGCAATATAAGTTTGGGGTGAGATAAAGAACAGTCAGAAGTTCTTCCCCTACGGTTAAGCCGAAGCTGACTCATGAACATCACGTTCCGCCAACTGCGGGTTTTCACTGAGGTCGCTCGGCAGGGCAGCATGACTCAGGCGGCAGCGTCGCTGCACCTCACGCCGCCGGCCGTGTCGATGCAGATCAAGGAGATCGAATCGCAGGTCGGCCTGCTGCTCTTCGACCGCGAAGGGCGCAAGCTCTCGTTGTCCACCGCTGGTGAATACTTCCTCGTGCACGCGAAACGGCTGCTGGCCAACCTCAAGGAAGCTGACGACGCGATGGCGCGCTTCAAGCGCCTCGAACACGGCCTGCTCACGATCGGCATCGTCAGCACCGCCAAGTACTTCGTACCGCAGTTGCTCGCGCGCTTTCACGAAGAGCACCCAGGCGTCGACGTGCGCCTGCGCGTTGCGGGCAACCGCGAGCAATTGATCTCGCTGATGGAAACCGGCGACGTCGACCTGTCGGTGATGGGCCGCCCGCCCAAGGAATACGCCACGCGCTGCGAGTCGTTCGCGGCGCATCCGTTCGTCTTCGTGTGCCCGCCCGGGCACCCGCTGCTGCGCGTCGGCCACCCGCCGGTGATGGCGCTCGAACCCTATTCGTTCATCGTGCGCGAGCATGGTTCGGGAACGCGCGCGGCGATGGAAACGTTCTTCGCCGAGCACCGCTTCACGCCGCGCATCACGATGGAGATGTCGAGCAACGAGACGATCAAACAGGCGGTGATGGCCGGCATGGGGCTGAGCTTCGTCTCGCTGCACACCGTCGGCCTGGAGGTGCGGAGCCTTCTGCTGTGTCTGCTCGACGTGGAAGGAACGCCGATCATGCGCACCTGGAACATCGTGCGCCTGCAGTCCAAGCTGCTGTCGCCGGCCGCGGAGGCGTTTCGCTACTTCATCATCGAGCGCGGCGAGGCGCATTTGCTGGCGCACGACACGCCGTTGCTGCGGCCCGCGGCAGCGCTCTGAGCCCGCACCGGCCCCGGGCCTGCGCCGCCGGCTTGCCCGCCGCGACGACAATGCCGGCATGACCGAAGTCGACTCCGCCGCCCTCGCCAATCAGGTGCTCTGGGCCGCGTTCGCGCTGTCGATCGGCTTCGGCGCGATTGCGCAACGCACCCACTTCTGCACGATGGGCGCCGTGGCCGACGTGGTGAACATGGGCGACTGGACGCGTGCCCGCATGTGGGCGCTGGCGATCGCCACCGCGACGCTCGGTTTCAACGCGATGGTCGGCCTGGGCTGGCTCGCCGCGAAGAACAGCATCTACGCCGGGCCGCGGCTGCTCTGGCTCTCGGCCATCGTCGGCGGCGCGATGTTCGGCTTCGGCATGGTGCTCGGCTCGGGCTGCGGCAGCAAAAGCCTGGTGCGTCTGGGTGCGGGCAATTTGAAGTCGCTGGTGGTGCTGCTCGTGCTCGGCGTGTCGGCGTTCGCCACCTTGCGCGGCGTGACCGGGGTGCTGCGCGTGAACACGGTCGAGCGCATCTTCATCGAGCTTCCCACCGGGCAAGACCTGCCGTCGCTGCTGGCGCCGCCGAGCGGCATGGCGGCGCCAGCACTCGCCTGGCTGCTGGGCGGCGGGCTCGCGCTGTTGCTCGTCGCGTGGGTGCTGCGCGACGCTGCCGGCCGCACGCGCGACGTCTGGCTCGGCGGTGTGGGCATCGGCGCCGTGATCGCCGCGATGTGGTGGGTGTCGGGGCAGCTCGGCCACCTGGCTGAGGATCCGAACACGCTGGAAGAAACGTTCCTCGCGACCAACTCGCGGCGCATGGAGTCGCTGAGCATGGTGGCGCCCGTGGGCTACGCACTCGACTGGCTGATGTTCTTCAGCGACAAGACCAAAGTGCTGACGCTGGGCATCGTCAGCATGGCCGGCGTGGTGGTCGGTTCGGCAGCGACCGCGCTGCCGCGCGGCGAATTCCGCTGGGAAGGTTTTGCGAACGTGGAAGACACCGCGAACCACCTGGTGGGCGGCGCGCTGATGGGCGTGGGCGGCATCGTCGCTCTGGGCTGCACCGTCGGCCAGGGGCTGTCGGGCGTGTCGACGCTGTCGCTCGGGAGCTTTCTCGCACTCGCCTCGATCGTCGGCGGCGCGGTGCTGGCGCTGCGCTATCAGGTGTGGCGGTTGGACCGCATGGGCTGAGAGCGCCCCCAGAGGGAGGGAGCAACACCCTCAATGGCTATCGCCCCGCCGCGCCTCGGCACTGGCCGGCTGCGCCGAGTTCGAGGTGCTGGAACAGCCAATCGCGCTCGCGCTTAGCGGCGTGGCGCGCGGCGACTTTTTCTTCCGGGTTCTGGTCCGGGCGGAAGTCGAATCCGCGGCGCGCCATCGGGTACATCTGCAGCTCGACCGGCACGCCGCGCTCCCACAGCGCGTAGAACGCGCGGCCGTTGACGATGCGGCGCAGCTCGAAGTCGGCATCGCCGATCAGCATCAGCGTCGGCGCGACGACACGGTTCACTTCGGGAGCCACCGAGAACAACTGCTGCGGCTCGGGCGCGTTCGGGTTCTGAAAGTGACCGTAGTAGGAGACGATCGCGCCGATCGTGCTCGGCCGCTTGGCCGCGAGCCGAAATGCAATGTACGGCCCGCGCGACTTGGCGACGATACCCACCGGTTGGCGGCACGCGCGCGGGTCGCGCATCAAGGCGTCGAGCGCGGCCTCCACGTCGTCTTCCGTCGCCGGCACATGGCGATCCGCAAACGGTTCGATCATGTTCGCGGACAGCCAGTCCGGCGCGTAGACGAGGAAGCCTTGCTTGGCGAGCGCAAGGATGTGATCGCGGTCGACATCCTCGTAGCCGCGCTTCGCGTGGATGTAGAGCAGCGGCGGCGCCGGCCCCGCGCCCGCGGGCCGCGCGATTTCAACGGGAACGTCGGTCGTGCCGTGCCTGACGCTGGATTTTTCGATCGACTGCGCCGCGCCGAACGAGGGTGCGGTGGCCACCACGCCGCACGCGATGCAGCGCACGATGTGCCGCGCGACGCAGCGCGCGGTGCACTGCGCGATGTGCCGTGCAATGTGCCGTGCGATGCCTCGGCCGTAGCGCATCGCTTCCCCCTCGGCCCGGCACGCCCTACAGCCTCTTAGGGCTTGATGTAGGCGAAGCCCTCTTTCTGCAACTTCGTCAGCCGCACCACACCCGACGGCGTGAACGACGCCTCGGGGATGAACTGGTCGCGCTTCAGGCCGCGGTTCTTCAACGTGATTTCACAGACCTCGAACTTCACGCCGCGCTTGACGAGCCCTTGCACCGCGATTTCGTAGGGGTTGCCGTTGCGGTCTTTCGCGTCCTGCATCAGGAAGTCGACGCCTTGGGCGTGCGTCACGATCGTGATCTGCGCGCCCGGGTCGGTGTCGAGGTGGTTGCCGGCGTTGCGCAACGCGCCGAGTGCTTGCCCGGCCGTGTCGTTGATGTGGTACGCCACCTTGTCTTGCGCCCAGCCCGCGGCGCACACGAGCCACAGCAGTGCAGCGGCTGACATCTTGTGGAATCGGATCATCAGGTTCTCCTTGCGGTCGTGGGGCAGCGCCGGCCCGGCATGAAAGCCGCCGCTGTCCCCGGGTTGCTCACGCCATGCCAGGGTTGCCAGCCACGCCCACGAGGCGCGGCGCATTGATCTTGCGCGGCTTGATGCGCCCACCCTGCGCGCGCAGCCACGCTTCGAGATGGTCCCACACCGGTTTGGCGCCGGGCGCATTCTTCGCTTCCTCGGACACCGGCGCCCAGCCGGCCACCTTGTAGGTCTTGTCGGCCTCGATCGGCCTGCCGGCCAGCGCCATGTCGCTGATGCGCTGGCCCATCGCTTGGCCCGGCGTGCAGGTGTAGCTCAGGCCGCCCACGCGCACCATGTCCCCACCTTGCTGGTAGTAGGGGTCGGGGTTGAACAGGTTGTCGGCCACGTCTTCGAGAACCGTCTTGATCGTCGCACCGGTCATCTCGGTCAGCGTCGTGTACGGGTAGGTGATGGCCAGTTGGTCCATCATCAACTCGCGCGTGATCGCCTCGCCCGGCAGCAGCGTCGTGCCCCAGCGAAAGCCGGGCGAAAACGCAATCTGCGCG
>JANOLA010000842.1:0-1612 GCA_031419535.1 Burkholderiales bacterium
GCTGCAGGATCGCGTTGAACAGCGGCGCCAGATCGGTGCCGATTTCGCCTTGCTTCAAGGTCGCCCAGCCGTTCAGGACGGAGGCGAAGATCACTGGAAAGTCGAGCTGCGCTTCGCTCGCGTGCAGCTTGTCGAACAGATCGAACGTCGCGTTGATCACGTAGTCGGGCCGCGCGCCGGGGCGATCCACCTTGTTCACGACGACGATCGGCTTCAAGCCGAGCGCGAGCGCCTTGCGCGGCACGAAGCGGGTTTGCGGCATCGGGCCTTCGACCGCGTCCACCAACAACAGCACGCTGTCCACCATCGACAGCACGCGCTCGACTTCGCCGCCGAAGTCGGCGTGGCCGGGGGTGTCCACGATGTTGATGTGGGTGCCCTGCCACTCCACCGCGCAGTTCTTCGCAAGGATCGTGATGCCGCGCTCGCGTTCGAGGTCGTTGCTGTCCATCACGCGTTCGGTGACTTTTTCGTTCGCGCGAAACGTGCCGCTCTGGCGCAGCAGCTGGTCGACGAGCGTGGTCTTGCCGTGGTCGACGTGGGCAATGATGGCAACGTTGCGGATTTGGCGGGTCATGGATGCGGCTTCAAAGTGTGGGGGTCTCTCGCTAATCAGAGCAGGCCATGCACTTCGGCAGGGCTGAGCAGGCGCGAGCTGATGAGCTCGCCGCCTTGGATGTGGGCGCTGCCAAGGAAGGCGCGGGTCTCGGGCCCGTAGACGCGCAACAGCGCGGCGTCGGGCAGCTCGGTGCGCAGGCGAACGCCCGAGAGAAAACGTGCCGCGGCCAGCGCGTCCAGGCGCAGCAGCGGTGCGTCGCTGAGCAGTGCATCCGAGGCTTGCAGGCGTGCGTCGCGGCCGGCTTCGTCGAGCAGCGCGAGTTCATCCAGCGTGCACGCGCCTTGCAGCGTGAGCAGGCCGCTGCCGGTGCGTTGCAGCGCGTGCAGGTGGGCGCCGCACCCAAGGATCTTGCCGATGTCGCTGGCGAGCACGCGAATGTAGGTTCCCTTGCTGCACCGAACGTCGATGCGCCACAGGTCATGTTCGCCGCCGACGATGTCAATGGCATGAATCTGGATGCGCCGCGGCGTGCGCTCGACATCGACGCCGGCACGTGCGTACTTGTAGAGCGCCTTGCCTTCGTGCTTGAGGGCGCTGTGCATCGGCGGCAGTTGCTCGATCTCGCCGGTGAGCTGGGCACACGCCGCTTGCAGCTGTTCGCGGCTCACGTGCACGGGCTTCGTGTCGAGCAGCTCGCCTTCGCCGTCGTCGGTCGTCGTTGTCACGCCGAGTTTGAGCGTCGCGAGGTAGCGTTTGTCGGCGTCGAGACTGAGTTGCGAGAACTTCGTCGCCGCGCCGAAGCACAGCGGCAGCAGGCCCGTGGCCAAGGGATCGAGCGTTCCGGTGTGGCCGGCTTTTTCGGCGCGGAAGAGGCGTTTCG
Source organism: Burkholderiales bacterium (assembly GCA_031419535.1). Taxonomy (GTDB): domain Bacteria; phylum Pseudomonadota; class Gammaproteobacteria; order Burkholderiales; family Burkholderiaceae_C; genus JAEMQF01. The sequence goes on from JANOLA010000842.1 coordinate 1,440, forward strand.
CGGCTTGCAGGGCCTGGTTGCTCGACAGGCCGAGGGGTTTGTCGAGCAGCAGGACGCCGTGCACAGCGCGGCGCGGTGGGCGGGTGCGTTGTTGCAATGCGGCACGCGCGGCCCCCTCTCCCGCTTGCGAGAGAGCAACCGTCGCCGGGCCGCCCCAAGACGGTTGCTCGCCC
>JANOLA010000843.1:0-6776 GCA_031419535.1 Burkholderiales bacterium
CATGGCGGGTTCGAGCGAATTGCCCGACGCGTAAATGAACTCGCGCAGGCGCGCCGCCACCTTCGGGTCGAACACGTTGCCGGCCTCGACGAAGGCGCCGAAGCCGTCGGCGTCAAGCACCTCGGCCCACAGGTACACGTAATAGCCCGCCGCGTAGCCCGAGCCCGAAAACAGGTGCTGGAAGTGCACCAGCCGGTGGTTCACGCCGATTCCCGGCGGCAGCCCGATGCGCTGCAACTCGGCGCGCTCGAACTCCGAGACGTCGGGCGCCTGCGCATCGGTCAGCGCGTGCGCGGCCATGTCGACCAGCGCACTGGCCGTGTAGCGCACCGTCTCGAAACCCTGGTTGAAGCGGCGCGCCGCGTGCAGCTTGTCGACCAGCGAATCGGGAATCGGCTCACCGGTGCGGAAGTGGCGCGCGTGGCGCTTCAGCACTTCGGGCTGCTCGAGCCAGTGCTCGAACAACTGCGACGGCAACTCGACGAAGTCGCGCAACACATTCGTTCCCGACACGCATTCGTAGGTCACGTTCGACAGCAGCCCGTGCAGGCCATGCCCGAACTCGTGGAACAGCGTGCGTGCGTCGTCGAAGCTCAGCAGCGTGGGCTCACCCGGCGCGCCGCGCGCGAAGTTGTTGTTGTTGACGACGATCGGCAGCGCGCCGGCGTTGCGCGACTGCTGGCGAAACGAACTCATCCACGCGCCGCTGCGCTTGCTGGGGCGTGCGAAGTTGTCGTGCAAGAACACGCCGATCACGGCATCGCCCGCATCGCGCACTTCGTAGACGAGCACATCGTCGTGGTACGCCTGAACCTGAGGCAATGCGATGAAACGCACGCCGAACAGGCGCTGCGCGCAATCGAACACCGCCTCGACCATGCGCTCGAGCGGGAAGTACGGTTTCACAGTCGCCTCGTCGATGTCATAGCGCGCCTGGCGCACTTTCTCGGCGTAGTAGCGCCAGTCCCAGGCCTCGATCGCAAAGCTCTCGCCGCGCGACAGCGCCAGCGCCTGAAGCGCCTCGCGCTCTTCTTCGGCGCGCGCCTTGGCCGGCACCCACACCTGTTGCAGCAACTCGGCGACCGCGCCCTGGCTCTTCGCCATGGTGTCGGCGAGCACATAGTCGGCAAACGCGGCGTAGCCGTGCAGACGCGCTTGTTCGTTCCTCAGGCTCAGGATTTCGCGCGCGACCTGCCTGTTGTCGTGCGCGCCCTCGTGTTCGCCGCGCGTCGTCCAGGCCCGCCAGGCCTGCTCGCGCAGGTCTCGGCGGTTCGAGAACGTGAGGAACGGCACGATGTGCGAGCGCGACAGTGTGATCACGCCCACGTCGGCCACGCCGCGCTCGGCCGCCGCCTGGCGCGCGCTGGCGCGAACGAAGTCGGGCAGGCCCGACAAATCCGCCTCGTCGCGCAGCACCAAGCGGTACGCCGCTTCGTCGGCGAGCACGTTCTGGCCGAATCGTGTCGTCAATTCGGCCAGGCGCTGCATCACTTCGCCGTAGCGGCGTTGCGCGGACGGCGCGAGCTTGGCGCCGGCGCGAACGAAGTCGAAGTGAATGCGCTCTAGCACGCGGCGCTGCTCGGCGCTCAGGTCCAATGCGCCGCGCTGTTCGTGCAGCGTGTCGATGCGAGAGAACAGCGCGGCGTGGGTGTAGATCCGGTTGTGGTGCGCCGCCAAACGCGGCGCCATGTCGCGCTCCACCGCCTGCAGCTGCGGCGAGGTCTCGCTGGAAGTGAGGTTGTAGAACAGCGACGCGACCCGATCCAGCACGCGGCCACCGCGGTCCAGCGCCGCGATCGTGTTGTCGAAGCTCGGCGCGGCGCTGTTGCCGCCGATGTGCTCGATTTCGGCCAGGTGTTCGGCCAGACCAACGTCGAACGCCGGTGCGAAATGTTCAGGGCGCACATGGCGAAACGGCGGCAGGCCGTGCACAGTGTTCCAGGGCTGGAGGAGCGGGTTGTTTGCGGCCGATGTCATGCGTCACCTCATTGCTGAGCGGCGATTCTCGGCGAATCGCCGGCCCCGGGCGAAACGCTACTGTCCCTTGCGGATCGCGATTTCGTCCTTTTCATCGAAATCGCGGTTCTCGCAGCCTTTGGCGAACGCCGTGCGCTGCGCCTGCAGGTGCTCGACCTTGGCGTTGAACAGCGGCGTTTGCGCGTTGTAGGCTTCGACGCGCTGCTCGTGCTCCTGCACGCGCTTGTTGTACCCGTCCACCGCTTCGGCGCTGGTGCGGTCGAGCGCCTCCAACTGCTCTTTCAGCGCCGCGCCCTGCTGCACGAGATCCATCTTCTGCTTGTCCAGCGCCGCCTGCGCTGCCACGACTTCGTCCGACAGCGTGCGCAGGCGCGGCTGCTGGTTCAGGCATTCGCGCAGCTCGGCGCGCGTCAGCAACGGGCCGTGCGCCTTGCTCGGGCTCGCCGCCGTGCCGGTGCCCTTGCCAAGATTCAGGGTACCGGTGCGTCGCTGGTCGGTCGCCTGCGCCGCGGCGCCATTCACGATCAGCACGAGCGACGCCGCGACGGCAGCGCGCAAGAGGGTGGCAAGGGTGGCATGTTGGAAGGGTAACGGCATCGCGCCTGCTCCTGCGGCCAAGAACAGCGCCATCATGCCATCGGCCACGCCTTTCGGCCGCCTCGTGAAGACCCTGAGCGTGCCGGCCTGTTTGGCGCCAGCCCGACCCAAAGCCCGCCAGGCTTCTGGTTCTCTGCACTGCTCTGCTCTAATGCGCCACCCCGGCAAGACGAGCAGCACACCGCATGGCGTTGAAGGCAACCATTTACAAGGCCAACCTCGCCATCGCCGACATGGACCGAGGCGTCTACGCCGAGCAGCAGGTGACGATCGCGCGCCACCCATCGGAGACCGACGAGCGCATGATGCTGCGCCTGCTCGCGCTGGGCCTGTACCGGCCCGCGAACGACGCGAACGGCACGCTGGATTTCGCGAAGGGCCTGTGGGACACGGACGAGCCCGAGCTGTGGCACAAAGACCTGACGGGGCGAATCCTGCACTGGGTCGAAGTCGGTCAACCCGACGACAAGCGCCTGCTCAAGGCCTGCGGCCGCGCCGAGCGCGTGACCGTGCTGTGCTTCAGCGCCGCGTCGCCCATCTGGTGGAGCGCCATCGCCGGCAAGCTGGCGCGCACCACCAATCTCGACGTCTGGCGCATCCCCGCGCCGCAGAGCCAGGCGCTGGCCGGTCTGGCGCAGCGCGGCATGCAGTTGCAGTTGAGCGTTCAAGACGGCACTGCCTGGGTCACTGAAACACTCGGCGCGGTTGAAGTCACTCCCGAGCGGCTGTTCCCGGCGTGAAAGGTTGAAAGGCCCCTGAGCCGGCGAGCCGTCATCCAGAGCCATGAAGCTGTATCGTCCGATCCGCCTCGCGCTGCTACTTTTTGCCTTGTCGACCATGCAAGACCTGCTCGCCCAAACCCAAACCCAAACCAATCCCCACATCGACGCCAGCGCCGACCCGCATCTCTGGTTGGAGGACGTCTCCGGCGACGCGGCACTCGCCTGGGTGCGCGAGCGCAACGCCGCCACGCAAAAGCTGCTGCAAGCGCAGCCCGACTTCGAGGCGACCCGCGCGAAGCTGCTCGCGATCCTCGATTCGAAAGACCGCATTCCAAGCATCGTGCGGCGCGGCGGCTGGCTCTACAACTTCTGGCAAGACGCTTCGCAGCAGCGCGGCCTGTGGCGGCGCACCCTGCTTGCCGAGTACCGCAAGGCGCAGCCCGCATGGGAGCCGGTGCTCGACCTTGACGCGCTCGCCAAGACCGAGGGCGAAAACTGGGTGTGGGGCGGCGCCGACTGCCTGGGCCCCGACTACCGGCGCTGCCTGATTTCGCTGTCGCGCGGCGGCGCCGATGCCAAGGTGGTGCGCGAATTCGATGCCATCGCCAAGGCCTTCGTTCCCGGCGGCTTCACGCTGCCGGAAGCGAAGTCCGACGTGGCATGGATCGACGCCGACCAGATCTACGTCGGCACCGACTTCGGCCCGGGCTCGATGACGGCCTCAGGCTACCCGCGCATCGTCAAGCGCTGGAAGCGCGGCACGCCGCTGGCGCAAGCGAGCACCGTGTTCGAGGGCGAAGTGCAGGACGTCGCGGTGGGTGTGAGCGTCGACCGCACACCCGGCTTCGAGCGCGTCGTGTTCGAGCGCGCGCTCGATTTCTTCAACCAGCGCCGCTTTCTTGCCACACCCAGCGGCAATCTATTGCTCGACATCCCCAGCGACGCGTCGTGGAGTTTCTGGCACAGCGCGGGCGCGCCGAGCGACACCTTGCTGATCGAGCTGCGCAGCGATTGGCGCATCGCCGATCGCACCTACGCACGCGGCTCGCTGCTGGCCGCCGACGCGCGCGCCTACCTCGCCGGCACGCGCGCCTTTGACGTGCTGTTCGCGCCGACGCCGACACGGTCTCTCGCCGGCTACACCACGACGCGCAGCCACGTCATCGTCAACGTGCTCGATCAGGTTTCGAGCCGGCTCGAAGAATGGCGGCGCCCCGAGCCCGACGCGCAAGGACAGACTCGCTTCATTCGCCGCGACATCGCCGCGCCGTTTCCGGGCACGCTGTCGACGAGCGCGCTGCACGACCCGCTGTTGCGCGACGACGCCTTTGCCGAGCAGGTTCTGCTCAGCTACACCGACTTCCTGACGCCCGACACGCTGTGGCTCGCGCGCACCGGCAGCGATGCGCACGAAACGCTGAAGACTCGGCCGGCCTTCTTCGACTCCACCGGCATGCGCGCCGATCAGTGGTTCGCGACCAGCAAAGACGGCACGCGCGTGCCCTATTTCGTGGTCTGGCCCAAGGGCGCGGCCGCCGCGGCGCCGGGCCAGGGCCGTCACCCGACCCTGCTGTACGGCTACGGCGGCTTCGAGATTTCGATGCAACCCTGGTACTCCGCCGCTTTCGGCGCAGCCTGGTTCGCGCGCGGCGGCGTGCTGGTCGTGGCCAACATCCGCGGCGGCGGCGAGTTCGGCCCGGCCTGGCACCAGGCTGCGCAGAAAGAGAACAAGCAGCGCAGCTTCGACGATTTCATCGCCGTCGCGCAAGACCTCATCCAGCGCGGCATCACGCAACCGCGGCACCTGGGCATCGAAGGCGGCAGCAACGGCGGGCTGCTGGTGGCCGCGGTCGCGACTCAGCGCCCCGACCTGTTCAACGCCGTCGTGTGCCAGGTCCCGCTGCTCGACATGAAGCGCTTTCACAAGCTGCTCGCCGGCGCGTCGTGGATGGCGGAGTACGGCGACCCCGACGACCCCGAACAGTGGCGCTTCATTTCGCACTACAGCCCGTACCACCAGCTGAAGCGCGACGCCAAATACCCGAAGATGCTGATCACGACATCGACGCGCGACGACCGCGTCCACCCCGGCCACGCGCGCAAAATGGCGGCACGGCTGATGGAGTTCGGGCATGAAGTGCTGTACTTCGAGAACATCGAGGGTGGGCATGGCGGCGCCGCCGACAACCGGCAGCGTGCGCTCATCCAGGCGCTCGAGTTCAGCTACTTGTGGCAGCAGCTCGGCGACAAGCCCGTGCCGGCCCTGAAATGAGCGCGCAAGACGTTCTCGACTTCTGGTTCGGCGCGCCAGCAAGCGCCGATCACGGCCGGGCGCGCGACGTGTGGTTTCGCAAGGACCCTGAGTTCGATCGCGGCATCTCGACTCGCTTCGGTTCGCTCGTGGAAGCCGCCCTTGCGGGCGAGTTGCGCGATTGGGACGGTGCGCCGGCGTCGGCGCTCGCACGCATCTTGCTGCTCGATCAGTTCACGCGCAACATTTACCGCGACACGCCGAAGGCGTTTGCCGGCGACACCCTCGCTCTGGCCGCGGCCGGCGCGATGTTCGAACGCGGCGACGACAAGAGCCTGTTGCCGGTGCAACGCTGCTTTGCCTACCTGCCCTTCGAGCACGCGGAAGATCTTGGCGTGCAGCAGCGCAGTGTTGCGCTGTTCACCGAGCTCGCGGCGGCGCATCCGGCGCTGCAAGACAACCTCGACTACGCGATCCGGCACCGCGACGTGATCCAGCGCTTCGGTCGCTTCCCGCATCGCAATGCGGTGCTGGGGCGGACCTCGACGCCGGAAGAGATCGCCTTTCTCGAACAGCCAGGCTCGAGCTTTTAGAGGCCCGGACTTTGCAACTGGCACGCGGACCGTGCCCGGTCAGTCCCCTTGGTTCGAATCGGCCGCGTCGTCCGTTTCATCCGATTCGCCCCGCAGGGTTCGACCCACCTCCCACAAACCGCACCAGCCGGCAGCCGCACCAAGGGCGATGACACCGATGCCCTGTTGCGACAACGCGCGCTCATAGCGCCGGGTCAATTGATCGGACCCGATCACGATCACATCGCCGCCGCCTTTGAGGTTGTGGTCGATCTGGGAGCGCAGCTCCTCGCCGATCACCAAACCCGACAGGTAACTCGGCAGTGCCTGCGGCCGAACCCGGTCGAACAGCGAAAGAGTGCGCACACCGAACGCCGTGTGCAGCAGGCTGCGGCTCGACATCGCGACCGCCACGCCCTGGTCGAATGCCGGCAGATCAAACTCACCATCGTCGGCGGGCATCGACCGCGCGAGCAGCGAATGACGGCGCAGCAAAGCGTAGAACTCGCCCGTCATCAGCGTCGAAAAACTCTGCACGTGGCCGGCGCGCAGCAGCGCCCACTTGCTGTGCGTGCCGGGCAGCACCAGCACGCCGTCGGCGCGATCGAGCAAGCGCAGCGCGCCGAAGATCTGCAATTCTTCGCCGCGCATCACGTC
>JANOLA010000844.1:0-2700 GCA_031419535.1 Burkholderiales bacterium
GCGGAACCGAACAGTACTAAAAAGAGATTGGGGGAGAGACCGGCGCTCAGAGGAAAACGACCATGACGGCGAACGAGTATGGCTGTGCTGGCAGAGTGACGAACCAGAAGTCCTCGGCTGGCATTCCGGTGAATGCGGGAAAAATATTCGCGTCTCGCTTTATCACGAACTCACAGGCGGCGGCTATTCGAAAGAAAGCGGACTTCAACAGGATGCTTGAAACTGATCAGTCGGATGAATCATCACCTGTGACCAGAGGACTGCCGTTATTAATTGTGGGGTAGGCTTCCAGCCTGCCGCGTTCGTGTGGGGTAGGCTTTCCAGCCTGCCGCGTTCGTTTAACAACAAAGGGTTTTCTTTCAGGCAAGGCTGGCTGGAAGTGTGCGCCACACAAGAATTCAGTAGTTTAAGGTTGGATCAATGACGGATTTTGTCGGGCATTTTCTGGTTTTTCCTCGACGGCCTGGGCGGCATCGCGGTTAACACGCTCGGCCACGGCCACCCCAAGCTGGTGCCGGCCCTGCAAGACCAGGTCGCGAAGCTGATCCACTGCTCCAACTACTACCAGATGCCGCTGCAGGAGCAGCTCGCCGCGAAGCTGTGCGAGATCTCCGGCCTCACCAACGCGTTCTTTTGCAGCACCGGTCTGGAGGCCAACGAAGCCGCGATCAAGATCGCGCGCAAGTTCGGCCACGACAAGGGCATCGATCGGCCCGAGATCGTGGTCTTTGAGAAGGCTTTCCATGGCCGCTCGATCGCCACGTTGTCGGCCACCGCCAACACGAAGATCCAGGCCGGTTTCGGCCCGCTGCTGGAAGGCTTCGTGCGCGTGCCGTTGAACGATGTGGCCGCGCTCGAAGCGGTGGCGCGCGACCGTCCGAACGTCTTCTCGGTCTTTCTCTACGTTATCCATGGCGTAGGCGGCATCATCCCGTCCCGTGTGGACTACCTTAAAGCGGCGCGCCGCATCTGCGACGCTCGCGGCTGGCTGTTGATGCTCGACGAAGTGCAATGCGGCATGGGGCGCACCGGCAAGTGGTTCGCGCACCAATGGGCCGGCATCCAGCCCGACGTGATGCCGCTCGCCAAGGGCCTCGGCTCTGGCGTTCCCGTGGGCGCCGTGGTGTGCGGCCCGAAGGCCGCGGCCGTGCTCGGCCCGGGCAACCACGGCAGCACGTTCGGCGGCAACCCGCTGGCGATGCGCGCCGGTGTCGAGACGCTGCGCATCATGGAAGAAGAAGGCCTGCTCGGCAACGCGGCGAAAGTCGGCGCGGCGTTGCGCGACGGCCTCGGGCGCGAGTTGAAGGGGGTTGTCGGCGTGACGGAAATTCGCGGCCAGGGCTTGATGCTCGGCATCGAGCTCGATCGCCCCTGCGGCGACATCCTGGGCCGGGCGGCAAAGGCCGGGCTGCTGCTCAGCGTCACAGCCGACAGCGTGATCCGCCTCGTGCCCCCGCTCATTCTGAGCCTGGATGAAGCGGCGCAGATCGTCGCCATCCTCTGCCCGTTGATCAAGGCTTTTCTCGCCGAACCCGCCCAACCATGAAGCCGGGAATGGGCCTCATCAAACACTTCTTGCAAGTCAAGGACTTCCGCGCCGAGGAATACGCCTACCTGTTCGAACGTGCGGCGACGATCAAGAAGCGCTTCAAGAACTACGAGAAGTACACGCCGCTGGTGGACCGCACGCTGGCGATGATTTTCGAAAAGGCGAGCACGCGCACGCGCGTCAGCTTCGAGGCCGGCATGTACCAGATGGGCGGCTCGGTGGTGCACCTGACCACCGGCGACAGCCAGCTGGGCCGCGCCGAGCCGGTGGAAGACAGCGCGCGCGTGATCAGCCGCATGGTCGATATCGTGATGATCCGCACCTTCGAGCAGACCAAGATCGAAGCGTTCGCGGCGAACTCGCGCGTGCCGGTGATCAACGGGCTGACGAACGAGTACCACCCGTGCCAGATCCTGGGCGACGTGTTCACCTACATCGAGCACCGCGGCAGCATTCAGGGCAAGGTGGTGGCGTGGGTGGGCGACGGCAACAACATGGCCAACACCTGGCTGCAGGCGGCCGACATCCTGGGTTTCACGCTGCACGTGAGCACGCCCGGCGGCTACGAGATCGACGCCAAGGTCGCAGGCGTGCGCAATGCCTCGTGCCTGAAGCTGTTCAAGAGCCCGCTCGACGCCTGCCGCGGCGCCCACCTCGTCACCACCGATGTCTGGACGAGCATGGGCTTCGAGGCGCAGAACGCAGCGCGCCAGGCCGCCTTCGCCGACTGGTGCGTGGACCGCGAAATGATGGCCGCCGCGGTGCCCGACGCGCTCTTCATGCACTGCCTGCCGGCGCACCGCGGCGAGGAGGTCGATGCCGACGTGATCGACGGGCCGCAATCGGTGGTCTGGGACGAGGCAGAGAACCGGATGCACGTGCAGAAGGCGTTGATGGAGTATTTGCTGCTCGGTCGGATCGGCTAGGCGCAAGCGCCGTGACCCCATCATTGGCCGGCGCGGACCCGATCACCGATCTTTCGGCCGATGCACTGTCGCGCGCCATCCATGCGCGCGAGCTGTCGTGCCGCGAAGTGATGCAGGCGTATCTGGCGCGCATCCACCGCTTGAATCCACGCTTGAACGCGATCGTCAGCCTCGCGCCCGACGATGTGCTGCTCGCCCAGGCCGACGCGCGCGATGCAGACTTGG
>JANOLA010000845.1:0-5170 GCA_031419535.1 Burkholderiales bacterium
GATGAAATTCCCTACCAGGTGAACAAGAAGAACCTGCTCGAGCGCATTGCCGAGCTGGTGCACGAGAAGAAGATCGACGGCATCAGCCACATTCAAGACGAGTCCGACAAATCGGGCATGCGCGTCGTGATCGAACTGAAACGCGGCGAAGTGCCCGAGGTGGTGCTGAACAACCTGTACAAGCAGACCCAGCTGCAAGACACGTTCGGCATGAACATGGTGGCGCTGATCGACGGCCAGCCCAAGCTGTGCACGCTGCGCGATCTGGTCGTGATCTTCCTCGAGCACCGGCGCGAAGTGGTGACACGGCGCACCGTGTTCGAGCTGCGCAAAGCGCGCGAGCGCGGCCATGTGCTCGAAGGCCTGGCGGTCGCGCTGGCGAACATCGATGAATTCATCGCGACGATCAAGTCTTCGCCGACGCCGCCGCTGGCCAAGTCGGCGCTGATGAGCAAGAGCTGGGACTCGGCGCTGGTGCGCGAGATGCTCGAGCGTGCGTCGTCGCAAACGCCCGGCGGGCGCGAAGCCTATCGCCCGGCGGGCCTGGCGGCCGCGTTCGGCATGCAGGCCGATGGCCTGTACCGATTGTCGGAAGAGCAGGCCGGCGAAATCTTGCAGATGCGCTTGCAGCGCCTGACCGGCCTGGAGCAAGACAAAATCGTCGCCGAGTACAAGGAAGTGATGGCGCAGATCGCCGATCTGATCGACATCTTGAACACGCCTTCGCGCGTGACGACGATCATCAGCGACGAGCTGACCGCCATCAAGACCGAGTTCGGCCAGACCAAGCTCGGCGCGCGGCGCAGCCACATCGAGCCCAACGCGCAAGACCTCGGCACCGAAGACCTGATCCAGCCCACCGACATGGTGGTGACGCTGTCGCACACCGGCTACATCAAGAGCCAAGCGCTGTCGGAGTACCGCGCGCAGCGCCGCGGCGGGCGCGGCAAGCAGGCCACGCAGACCAAGGAAGACGACTGGGTCGAGCAGCTCTTCATCGCCAACACGCACGACAACATCTTGTGCTTCACGAACCGCGGCCGCGTCTACTGGCTCAAGGTCTGGGAAGTGCCGCAGGGCTCGCGCAATTCGCGTGGCCGGCCCATCGTCAACATGTTCCCGCTGCTGGCCGGCGAAAAAGTCAACGTCGTGCTGCCTCTGACCGGCGACGCGCGCAGCTTCCCGGCGAACCGCTTCGTCTTCATGGCCACCGCGCAAGCCACGGTCAAGAAGACGAGCCTCGATGAATTCAGCAACCCGCGCAAGGCCGGCATCATCGCGGTGGACCTGGACGATGGTGACTTCCTGATCGGCGCCGCGCTCACCGACGGCCACCACGACGTGATGCTGTTCAGCGACGGCGGCAAGGCGGTGCGCTTCGACGAAGACGTCGTGCGCGGCATGGGCCGCCAGGCGCGCGGCGTGCGCGGCATGATGCTCGATGGCGGGCAGAGCGTGATCGCGATGCTGGTCGCGGAAGACGAATCGCAAAGCGTGCTCACCGCCACCGAAAACGGCTATGCAAGCGCACCAGCATCGTCGAGTACACGCGCCACGGGCGCGGCACGAAGGGCATGATCGCGATTCAGCAGACCGAGCGCAACGGCAAGGTCGTCGCCGCGACGCTGGTGCGCCCGGATGACGAAATCATGCTGATCACCGACCGCGGCGTGCTGGTGCGCACCCGGGTTTCGGAAATTCGCGAACTGGGACGCGCGACGCAAGGCGTCACGCTGATCGCGCTGGACGACGGCTCGAAGTTGATTGGCTTGCAGCGCATTGTGGAGAACGACGCCAATGACGCGAACGGCGGCACCGGTCCGGAGGGCGATGGCGGCAATGGCGGCAATGGCGGGGATGGCGGTCATGGCGGGGATGCCGGTGACAGCGCCCCGGCACCACTCGCGCCGCCGGGCGATTGAGGCCGCCGGGCGATTGAGAGACTGAGAGTTTTTCAGTCTTGCTCCCTCTCCCTCTGGGAGAGGGAAGAAATTCAGCGGGCGGCGGAAAACGCTGGGCCTCTAAGGCGGCGCGCCGCCGGGCAATTCAGGCGCCGCGTGGCGGTGCCTGGCGCACCTTTTTTGCCGGCGCGCCCATGCGAGAATGCGGCCCCGCCATGGCAGACCTTTCCAACGCGCCTTCCGTCACAGCATCGATCGTGCCGTCATCCGCGCCCGTGACGCAGACGGCGCCTGCCGCCGCCGCGGACCTGCCGGCGCTGCGTGCGCGCATCGACAACATCGACAGCCGCTTGCTCGGCCTGTTGAACGAGCGCGCGACGCTTGCATTGCACATCGGCGAGATCAAGCGCATTGAGGGCACGGTGGCGTTTCGGCCGGAGCGCGAGGCGCAGGTGATCGCCAGCTTGCGCGGCGCCAACCCGGGGCCGCTGCGCAGCGAAAGCGTGGCGCCGATCTGGCGCGAAATCATGTCGGCGTGCCGCGCCCTCGAAACGCCGACGCGGGTGGCGTTCCTCGGGCCGGCCGGAACCTTCAGCGAAGAGGCCGCGCTCGGCTTCTTCGGCTCGGCGATCGTCAAACTCCCCTGCGCCAATTTCGACGAAGTGCTGCACTCCGCCGTCACCGGCACCGCCGACTTCGCCGTCGTGCCGGTGGAAAACTCGACCGAAGGCGTGGTGACGCGATCCCTCGACCTGTTTCTGACGACGCCGCTGTTCATCATCGGCGAGACCAGTCTGCTGGTGCGCCACAACCTGTTGCGCGCCGAGAACTCGCTGGAGTCGATCGCCGCGGTGTGCGCGCATCCGCAGGCCCTGGCGCAGTGCCACACCTGGCTCGCCGACCATCTGCCGAGCGTCGAGCGGCGCCCGGTGGCGAGCAACGCCGAAGCCGCGCGCATGGCGAGCCTGGACCCCGCACTGGCTGCGGTGGCGAGCATCCGCGCCGCGAACCAGTTCGGTCTGCATGTCGTGGCCCCGGCGATTCAAGACGAAGCGCAGAACCGCACGCGCTTCGCGATCCTCGCGCACCCGGATCGCCAGCCTCGCCCGCAGGCCAGTGGCAACGACTGCACCAGCCTCGTCGTCTCGGTGGCGAATCGACCGGGCGCGGTGCACGACATGCTGGTGCCGCTGAAGCGCCATGGGGTGTCGATGAGCCGTTTCGAGTCGCGCCCGGCGCGCTCGGGCCAGTGGGAGTACTACTTCTACATCGACGTTCAGGGCCACCCCGAGCAGCCCGAGGTCGCGGCGGCATTGCAGGAACTGCGCGAGGTGTGCGCGTTCTTCAAGCTGCTCGGCACCTACCCCATCGACACCCATTGAATCATCCACGGGCCGGCACATGTTCAATCAGTTAGGCGTCATCGGATGCGGCCTGATGGGCGGCTCGTTCGCGCTCGCGTTGAAGCGCGCGGGGCTCGTGAACCGGGTCATCGGGTACAGCAAATCGCCGAGCACGACGGAGAAGGCGAAGAAGCTCGGCGTGATCGACGTGGTGGCCGAATCGGCGCTGCTCGCGGTGTCGGGCTCCGACATCGTATTGATCGCGGTTCCGGTGGCGGCCACCGAGGCGACGTTTCGCGCGATCCGCCACCTGGTCGAACCCGGCGTGTTGTTCATGGACGTGGGCTCGACGAAACGCGACGTCGTCGACGCGGCACGGCGCGTGCTCAAGGAACGCATCGCCTCGTTCGTACCGGCGCACCCGATCGCCGGCAAGGAAGTGGGTGGCGTGGGCCACGCCGATGCGACGCTCTACAACGGCCGCCAAGTGATCTTGACGCCGTTGCCGAGCACCCACCCCGACCTGGTGCAAAAGGCGACCGACGTCTGGGCCGCCATCGGCTCGCAGGTGCTGCGCATGACGCCGGAGAACCACGACGCCGCGTTCGCCGCGGTGAGCCACCTGCCGCATGTGCTGGCGTTCGTCTACTTCAACACCGTCGCCGGGCAGCAGGCCGGGCGCGACTACCTGTCGCTGGCTGGCCCGGGCTTTCGCGACTTCACGCGGATCGCGGCGAGCGACCCGACGATCTGGCGCGATGTGCTGATGTCGAACCGCGAAGAGGTGCTGAAGCAGTCCGAGCGCTTCCGGCGCGAACTCGACGCCTTGGAGAATGCGCTCAAGAGCGGCAATGCCGACGCACTCGAAGAACAGATCCGCAACGCGTCGCAAGCTCGCGCCGGCTGGCACATGAGCGGCAACAAGTCAGGCTCGAGCCGCTGATTTTTTCCAGCGGCGCCGTTGCACCGATTCTCGGCGCGAGCGCATGTTGCCCATCCCGTTCATCGACATTCCCGCGCTGCGCTCGGCCGGCGGCACGGTGAATTTGCCGGGTTCGAAAAGCATCTCGAACCGCGTGCTGCTGCTCGCCGGCCTGAGCGCGGGGGCGACGCGCATTCACGATGCGCTCGACTCCGACGATACGCGCGTCATGCTGAGCGCGTTGCAGCAACTGGGCTGCGAGGTCGAGACCGCCCAGGGAGTCATCACGGTCCACGGCCTGGGCGGGCGCTTGCGCACGCGCGACGCTGCCCTGTTCCTGGGCAATGCCGGCACCGCGATGCGCCCCTTGTGCGCGGCGCTCGCATTGCTGGCCGCCAGCCAAGGCGGGCGCTTCGAGCTGAGCGGCGTGGCGCGCATGCACGAACGGCCGATCGGCGACCTGGTCGCGGCGTTGCGCCAACTCGGCTGCAACGTCGAGTGGCTGGGCGAGGCGGGCTTTCCGCCGTTGCGCGTGAGCGGTGCGGCGATCGATGCATCGTGCGCAAGCGGCGCAAGTGCGTTGCGCACCGACGCCCCGATTCGCGTGCGCGGCGATGTCTCGAGCCAGTTCCTCACCGCGCTGCTGCTCGCCTTGCCGCTGGTCAGCGGCGCGCAGCCGATCACGATCGAAGTGGAAGGCGAACTGATCTCGCGCCCCTACGTCGAAATCACCGTGAACCTGCTCGCGCGCTTCGGCATCGCGGTGCGGGTGGACGCGTGGCGGCGCTTCGTCATTCCCGCGGGCAGCAGCTACCGGTCGCCGGGGGACATCCACGTCGAGGGCGACGCGTCGTCGGCGTCGTATTTCATCGCGCTCGGCGCGATTGCCGCGACTGGGCAGCCGTTGCGAATCGTCGGCGTCGGCAAGGATTCGATCCAGGGCGACATCGCCTTCGTCGACGCGGCGCGTGCCATGGGGGCGCACGTGGTCTGCGGCGCGGCGC
>JANOLA010000846.1:0-3537 GCA_031419535.1 Burkholderiales bacterium
CGAAGCGCCGGTGCGCGCGCGCTTCGAAGCGGCGTGGAAACTCGCCCCCGGAACGCTGGATGCCCAGGTGGGCCTGACCGTCGTTGAAGTGATGCACGCGATCAAGGCCGGCACGATCCGCGGCATGTATGTGATGGGCGAGAACCCGGCGATGTCGGACCCCGACGCGAACCACGCGCGCGAATCGCTCGCGGCGCTCGATCACCTGGTCGTGCAAGACATCTTCCTGACCGAGACGGCGTACCTCGCCGACGTGATCTTGCCCGCGAGTGCCTTCCCCGAAAAGACCGGCACCTTCACCAACACCGACCGCCTGGTGCAGCTGGGCCGTCAAGCAATTCCGCCGCCGGGCGACGCGCGCCAGGACCTGTGGCTCATCGAACAAATCGCCAACAAACTCGGCTGCGGCTGGAATTACGGCCATGTGTCGGAAGTGTTCGACGAGATGCGCCACACCATGCACAGCATCGGCGGCATCACCTGGGAGCGGCTCGAGCGCGAACACGCCGTCACCTACCCTTGCGTCAAAGAGGGCGACCCCGGAACGTCAGTCGTGTTCGACCATGACTTCCCGCGCGAAGGCGGCAAGGCGTTGTTCGTGCCGGCCGACATCATCCCGGCGAATGAGCGGCCCGACGCCGATTACCCGCTGGTGCTGATCACGGGCCGACAGTTGGAGCATTGGCACACCGGCAGCATGACGCGCCGCGCGAGTGTGCTCGACGCGCTCGAGCCCGACCCGACGGCGCTGCTGCATCCGCTGGACCTCGCGGCACTCGGCGCGATGCCCGGCGACGTGGTGACGATCGCCTCACGCCGCGGCGCGGTGTCGCTCTATGCGAGGGCCGACGACGGCACGCCGCGCGGCGCCGTGTTCGTGCCGTTTTGCTACTACGAAGCGGCGATCAACAAGCTCACGAACGCAGCGCTGGATCCGTTCGCGAAGATTCCCGAGTTCAAGTACTGCGCGATTCAAGTGACGCGCGGCGGGCCCGCGCCCGTGCAGAGCAGTTTTGGTGGCGGGCAGGTGTTGGAGCGGATGAAAGCGTGAGTTTCGGCGGTTCGTGACACCCCTGATCTTGACAACGTCAGGGGGGTCTGCACGCCGGTGCTTGCTGCGCAACGCGCACCTCACCAACTCCACAACGTACCGTCGTGCTGTAGCCGGTTCACCGGCAGGTAGGCGCGCTTGTACGGGTACTGCGCGGCCAGCGCTTCGTCGATCTCGACACCATGGCCCGGCGTATCGCCCGGAACCATCATGCCGTCGCTGAACGAGTAGGCGTGCGGGAACACCGCATTGGTCGCCGCGCTGTGCGGCATGTGCTCCTGGATGCCGAAGTTGGGTACCCACAGGTCGAAGTGCAGCGCCGCGCCCATGCACACCGGCGACAGGTCGGTCGCGCCGTGGCAACCGGTGCGCACCTGGTACAGCGCCGCGAGATCGGCGATGCGCCGCAGGTGTGTGATGCCGCCGGCGTGCGTGACCGTGGCGCGGATGTAGTCGATGAGCTGGTTTTCGATCAGCGCCTTGCAGTCCCAGATGCTGTTGAAGATTTCGCCCACGGCGATCGGCGTCGTCGTGTGCTGGCGGATCAGGCGGAAGGCGTCCTGGTTCTCGGCGGGCGTCGGGTCTTCCATCCAGAACAGGCGGTAGGGCTCGAGGTCCTTGCCGAGTCGCGCGGCTTCGATGGGGGTGAGGCGGTGGTGCACGTCGTGCAGCAGGTGCACATCGGCGCCGACGGCGGTGCGCACGGCGTCAAAAAGTTTCGGCGCATGCGCGAGGTACTTGTCGGTCGCCCAATCGTGCTCGCTCGGCAGGCCGGCGTCGGCCGGTTCGTAGGGCGCGGTGCCCTTGGCGACGCCGTAGACCTTGTCCAGCCCGGGCACACCGCTTTGCGCGCGGATCGCCCGGTAGCCCTGGTCGCGCAGGCGCAGCACTTCGTCGACCGTGTGTTCGATGTCGCTGCCGTTCGCGTGGCCATAGACGAGCACGGCGCTGCGGCTGCGGCCGCCAAGCAACTGGTACAGCGGCATGTCGGCCGCCTTCGCCTTGAGGTCCCACAGCGCCGTGTCGACCGCGGCGATGGCGCTCATCGTCACCGGGCCGCGCCGCCAGTACGCGCCCTTGTAAAGGTACTGCCAGATGTCTTCGATTTGCTGCGCATCGCGGCCGATCAGGCAGGGAATGACGTGATCCGTCAGATAACTCGCCACCGCGAGTTCGCGGCCGTTCAGCGTGGCGTCGCCGATGCCGGTGAGGCCCGCATCGGTTTCGATCTTCAGCGTGACGAAATTGCGCCCGGGGCTGCAGACGATGACGCGCGCGGCGGTGATCTTCATGGGTCTGCTTATCGCGTCGGCGCCGGCGCCGCGCTGGCGACAAATCCCTTCTCGAAACTCGCAACGCCTTCGGGAACCGTGACCCACGGGCGCTTGGACTGCACCCAGATGTGCCTGTCGATCTTGAACCAGTCGGGTTCATCGAACGTTCCAGCCGCGATGCTGCGCAGCCCGGGGCGAAGCTCCGCGGTGTGCGAGATCGTCGTTCCGCACTTCGGGCAAAAGCTCATCCTCAGCCAACGCTTGCTTTGATCGGAGCGATGCTCGCACTCGACAAGCTCGCCTTGAAGAATGTCGATGGCGTCCTCGGGAAAGGAGGCCACGATCGCGAACGCACTGGCAAGGCGCCGCTGGCAAAAAGTGCAGTGGCAAACCTGGGCGATAGACGGTTTGCCCCGGACGACGTAGCGGACGGCGCCGCAGGCACAGCCTCCGGAATGAGTTTCGCTCATGGACTGATCCTCGGTGGTAAACGCGGGGTGTTGACGGGCCTCGGCGGCGCTTTCAGCGCCCGAAGCGTTTCGGTGACTGTGCCCCGCCCCGCTACATCGTGGCCCCGAGCTGCCACGGCACAAACTCGTTCTGCCCGTAGCCGTGGACTTCGCTCTTCGTCTTTTCGCCCGACGCGGTGCGCAGCATCAACTGGAAGATACTCTCGCCCAGTTCATCGACGCTCGCGGTGCCGTCGATCACGCTGCCGCAGTTGATGTCGATGTCGTCTTCCTGCTTGCGCCAGAGTTCGGTGTTCGTGCTGAGCTTGAGCGAAGGCGAGGGCGCGCAGCCGTAGGCCGAGCCGCGGCCGGTGGTGAAACAGATCATGTTCGCACCGCCGGCCACCTGGCCGGTGGCGGACACCGGGTCGTAGCCTGGTGTGTCCATGAACACCAGGCCTTTCGCGGTGACCGGCTGGGCGTATTCGTAGACGTCCACCAGGTTCGTCGTGCCGCTCTTCGCAATCGCGCCGAGGGACTTTTCCAGAATCGTCGTCAGGCCGCCCGCCTTGTTTCCGGCGGAAGGGTTGTTGTCCATCTCGGCGTCGTTGCGCTCGCAGTAGCGCTCCCACCACTTGATGCGTGCGAGCAGCTTTTCGGCGACCGCGGGCGACACGGCGCGGCGCGTCAGCAGGTGTTCGCCGCCGTAGACCTCGGGCGTTTCCGACAAGATCGCCGTGCCGCCGTGGCGCACGAGCCGGTC
>JANOLA010000847.1:0-2266 GCA_031419535.1 Burkholderiales bacterium
ATCGAACGCTTGCGCGGGCGCGAAGGCACGACGGAGCTGGACCGGCGCTGGGCCGCGAAAGTGACCGACGTGCGCAACTGGTTTGTCTTTGCCGCGAGCGAACGCTGGCGCGAAGACGGCAGCGAGCACGAGCACTATTCCGACTCGGGCGGAAAGTCGGGCGGGCAGAAAGAGAAACTCGCCTACACCGTTCTCGCCGCGAGCCTGGCGTACCAGTTCGGGCTCGAATGGGGGGCGGTGCGTTCGCGCACCTTCCGCTTCGTCGTCATCGACGAAGCCTTCGGCCGCGGTTCCGACGAATCGGCGCAGTATGGGCTGCGCCTGTTCCAGCAGCTCAACCTGCAACTGCTGATCGTCACGCCGCTGCAGAAGATTCACATCATCGAACCCTTCGTGTCCAACGTCGCTTTCGTCGACAACGAAGACGGCAGCGCTTCGCGTTTGCGCAACCTGAGCATCCAGGAATACCGCGAGGAACGCGACGCCCGAGGCGCAGCGTGAGCGCGACTCGGGTGGCAAGCGTCGCACCCCGGCCAGACTGGACGACGCCGGCCGACCTGCGCGCGTTAACCGAAAAGCTTTGGGACAAGGGCCAGCTGCTCGCCTGCCTGGTGCAGGCCGGCGATCTGTTCCCGTTGCGCCTGACGCTCAAAGTGCCCGGCTCAGCCGATCTGTCGCAGCGCTTCGACGAGGTTCGCAGCTGGGCGCGCGCACTGCAAACCGGGGCGGGCGTCGCGAAGCGCCGCGGCTACCGGATCGTTGTGCGCGACGTCAAGCACCGTGTCATCGGCGCGAACCAGGTGCCAAGCGTTGCGTGGCTCGATACGCTGGACGACGCGCTCGACCTCATCGGCAAGCGACGCGAGGCGAAACGCTTCGAGAGCCTCGTCGCTCACACCCGCGCTGCGTTACCCGCCTTGTTGCCCTGGCTGCAACGGCGCCCCCTGCGCGCGCTCGAGCTTGGCGATGCCTGGCCGCAGTTGCTGGACGTGGTCGCCTGGTTGCAGGCGCGCCCGCGCCCCGGGGTCTATCTGCGTCAGGTCGATTTGCCCGGCATCCACAGCAAGTTCATCGAAGCGCACGCCGCCGTGCTCGCCGAGTTGCTCGACTGTTGCCTCCCCGCCGACGCAATCGACGCAGGCGCCTCCGGTGTAGCCCACTTCGCGCGGCGCTACGGCTTTCGCGACAAACCGCAGCGTGTGCGCTTTCGTGTGCTCGATTCGAGGCAAGCCCTGTGGGCGAACTGCGCCGACGGCGCGGATCGCGACATCACCCTGACGCACGACGATTTCGCCCACCTCGCGCCGCCCGCATCGCGAATCTTCCTCACCGAGAACGAGATCAACTTCCTCGCCTTTCCGGCGCTGCCCGACAGCCTGCTGATCTTCGGCGCGGGCTACGGCTTCGACATGCTGGCGCAGGCGCATTGGCTGCACGGCAAGGCGATGCACTACTGGGGCGACATCGACTCCCACGGCTTCGCGATCCTCGACCAGTTGCGCGCCAAGTTCCCCCGCGCCGAGTCGTTCCTCATGGACCGCGCCACGTTGCTGGCACACCGCGATCTCTGGACCGACGAGCCCGAGCCGACGCAGCGCGACCTGCCGCGCCTGACCGTCGACGAACGCGCGCTCTACGACGATTTGCGCTGGAAGCGGCTCGGCGATGGCGAAGTGCGGCAGGTTCGGCTTGAGCAAGAGCGCATCGGATTCGGGCTGGTCGAGCAGGCGCTACGCTCACTTCCCATTGCCCGATAGCACACATGCCCCACCGCCATCTGACACTGGCTCGCCTGCTCACCACCGATGGTTGACCTCTACACCAGCCTCAACCCGGAAAAGGCCCTGATCTGGCGCGTCCTGCACCGGGACAACCTGCCCTGGGTGTTGGCGCATGGCTTGCACTGCGGCAACAGCGAGGTGCGCTCGCCCACCTGGGTGAGCATCGGCAATGCAGAGCTGATCGAAAAGCGCGCCGGGCATCCGGTGCCTGCTGCACCGGGCGGCGTGCTGAACGACTATGTGCCGTTCTACTTCACACCGTTCTCCGTGATGCTGCGCAACATCCACACCGGTTGGGGTGGCATCCGGCAGCGGCCGAACGAGGAGATCGTGATCCTGGTGTCCAGCCTGCACCGCGTGAAGGAACTGGGTCTGCGCTTCCTCTTCACCGACAGCCACGCCTACTACCGCTGGGCCAACTACTTTGACGATCTGGCGCGGCTGGATCGCATCGATTGGCCGCTGTTGCAGCGGCGCGATTTCAA
>JANOLA010000848.1:0-2888 GCA_031419535.1 Burkholderiales bacterium
AGCGGCCGCGCGAGCCCGACCCTGCTGAACCTCTTCGGGCCGAGCTCGATGATCGCCGACGCAGGCCTGACCGATGCGGATCCGCACGCGGGCTTTCGCCGCGACATGTGTGCCCTCGCGGACGATCAACCCTCCGACGCACAGAAGCTCGCTTTCGTGCATGCGGTGCTGCAGCGCGACATGACTGAAGTGCGCATGTTGCTCGACCAGCTCGAGCGTTACGCCAGCTCGATCGGTCCGGCGCAGCGCCTGCGGGCCGAGGTGGCAGCAGCCCTCGGTGCGATCGAAGGCGACCACCGCACGCGTGAGCGCTATCTCGAGTTTGCGCGCGACGCCGACGAAGCGACGGTGCAAGCCCGCATGATGGCGTTGGCGCGCAGCCTCAGGTGGCTGTCGCCCGCGCAAGAGCAGGCGGAGTTCTTGCGCATGATCGCGGATCGCATGGCCCGCGGCGGCGTGGGCAAGCACGAAGTCGACCTCGTCTGCTCGACCCATCGCGAGCGCGAATCGGGGCTGGCGCGGCAGCTGCAGGCGACGGGTGCAGCGCGACCCGCCAACGTGGCGCATTCGGCCGTGCTGGCGTGCCTGGGCAGCGCGCCGGACCACGAACGCACCGTGCGCGCGCTGACGAGTTCCGCTGACGAGGAGGTCGCAATCGCGCAGGTCTACCTGCGCCACCGAGCGCTGGCCAACGTCGGTGAACTGCGCGCCGTCACGTCGGGAATCGGGCGCATGACCGCCGCCGGCGCACAGGTGCGCGCCCTCGAGACGCTGGCGAAACAGCGCCTCACCGATCCGCAAAGCCTGCAGGAGATCGCACGCCTGTTTCCGCTGGCCCGGTCGCTCGAAGTGCAGCGCGCGATCGCCGGCATCCTGATCCGCTCCGACACCAAGATGCTGGTGCGGGCCGACCTCGCCCGGTCGCTGCGCCAGCACCGGCTGAAGTCACCCGACGGCAACGACATGATCGACGTGCTGATTCGCTTGCTTCAGTCCACGTAGCACGGCGGCGCGCCAGCGCGATCAAACGGCCTGTGCGCCAGAAGAAGTGCTCGACCTTAGTTGCTTCGAGTGCGGGTTGTCGTGAAGTGGGTCAAATCCCGCGGACCTTGCCGCTTTGCTCCAAGCGTTGACGGGCTGCTGCTGGCTGGCTGGCGTTGTCCACTTTTGACATATTTGGATAGAATTCGATGACTCCACCTGCCTCAAGGCCGTGAACCATGGGCATGAACGTGAACCTGACGCCGCAGCTCGAAGAGTTGGTGCGTTCCAAAGTCGAGTCGGGCCTGTACACGTCGGCCAGCGAAGTCGTGCGCGAGGCGCTGCGCCTGATGGATGAGCAAGACCGCATGCGAGCGGCAAAGCTGGACCAGCTCAAGGCCGAAGTTCGCCGCGGCCTGGACAGTGGCCAGAGTCAGCCGTGGGACGCTGCCCAGGTCAAGCGCCAGGCAAGGGCGCACCGTGCAGGGACGAAGGCGAAGGCGAAGGCGTAGCTGGCACGCGTCACGCGCCGGCCGCTGGCCGCAGCGGATATCGGCGAAATCTGGGAGTACATCGCCGACGACAGCATGGCGGCCGCTGACCGCTGGGTCGATCAGCTCGACGAAAAGCTCCTGCTGTTGGCGAGCCAGCCGATGATGGGCAGGGCACGCGAAGAACTCGAGAGTGGTCTGCGCAGCTTTCCATTCGGGCGCTACGTTGCCTTCTACATGCCTCGATGGTGGCATCGACGTCGTGCGCGTGCTGCACGGCGCCAGAGACATCGATGCCGTCTTCGGCGACGAGTAGGTCTTGACCAAGCGATCACCGCTGCTGATGAGTGATGAGGCGAATCCAAGGATGGCGGCGGGGCCGCACACGACCGTAGAGACGACACTTATGCTTTCATGCAGTCACCTTCCTGGTGGTCTTCATGAACGTCGCCAAACTCTTTACCCACGGCGGCAGCCAGGCCGTGCGCCTGCCCAAGGAATTCCGCTTCGAAGGGTCCGAGGTTCACGTGCGGCGGGTGGGCAACGAGGTCGTGCTGAGCGCGCTGCCCCCTGCCGACTTTCAAGCGATGCTGGATGCGCTGGATGACTTCGGACCCGGGGTGCGCCTGGAGCGCGAGCAACCCGCACCGCAAGTGCGTGGCGCCATCAAGCCGAGGCCCTGATGCGCTACATGCTCGGCACCGTCATCTGCATCGACACGATCAACGAGCGGCCCGCTGCCGTGCTGCGCGCCACGCCGATCGGGCCATACGACACCTTCATCGCCGGCCGCGCCCATGCGCTGCGCGTGACCCCGGTCAGCAACAACACGCGTGAGTTCGAGCGTGTGCCTGGGCTGAACGGTCGAGAACTGGGCCTGAGGGACCTGGCCGTTGCCGGCGCAGGCCGATGTGACGCAGGTCATACGAACGCTGACTTGGCGCTGCGCTTGCTGCCTTGGCCGCCTTGTGCAACGCGGCGGGTCCCGAGCCTTCAGCCCAGCCACGGGTTGATCACAGCCGCGCCGGCGGCCTCAAAGGGGGCCGTGTCCCGTGTGGCCACCGTGAACCCGTTGGAGGCGGCGATGGCGGCGATGTAGCCATCGGCGGTGGCGATGGCCAGGCCCGCGGCCCGAGCCCTGGCCATCAGTTCGGCATAGGCTTGCGTGCAGGCCAGATCGAAGGGCAGCACGCGGCCAGCGAACAGCGGCAGCACACGCTTCTCCA
This sequence comes from Burkholderiales bacterium, assembly GCA_031419535.1. Classification (GTDB taxonomy): domain Bacteria; phylum Pseudomonadota; class Gammaproteobacteria; order Burkholderiales; family Burkholderiaceae_C; genus JAEMQF01. The sequence continues at coordinate 2,699 of JANOLA010000848.1, forward strand.
GACTCTGCCGCAGGCCCGTGCGGCGCTTGCCGGCGGGCAGCAGCGCCACGCCGGCACGCAGCTCGGCGACGGTGATGGCCGACAGGAACAGCGTTTCCAGCGGCTGCGCGTCGATCCACTCGATCACGCGGGCATCGGGCGCCGGGCGCAGCGGCTCCGACACCACGTTGGTGTCCAGCAGGATCACTCG
>JANOLA010000849.1:0-11100 GCA_031419535.1 Burkholderiales bacterium
CTTGCTCGGGGTTGCCCTGGGCGTGGTGCTGATGCCACAGTTGTCCGCAGCGCAGGCCAGCGGCGATGAGGCGCGTTATTCGGCGCTGCTCGACTGGGGCCTGCGCCTGACGCTGATGCTGGCGCTGCCCTGCGCGGTGGCGTTGCTCGTGTTCGCGCAGCCGATGGTCGCGGTCCTGTTCCACCGCGGCGCCTTTTTGGCTACCGATGTCCAGAACACCGTGACCGCGCTGATGGGCTATGGCGTGGGCCTGATGGGGCTGATCGGCGTGAAGATCCTGGCTCCGGGTTTCTACGCACGCCAGGACATCCGCACGCCGGTGCGAATCGCCATCGTCGTGCTGGTGCTGACGCAGTTGATGAACCTGGTGACGGTGCCGCTGTTTGGGCATGCGGGGCTGGCGCTGTCGATTGGCCTCGGCGCTTTGGTGAACGCAGGGTGGCTGTTCGCCGGGCTGCGCCGCAGCGGCGGTTACCAGCCGCAGGCCGGCTGGGCGGGATTTGCGCTGCGCGTGCTGGGCGCTACTGTGTTGTTGGGCGGTGTGCTGGCGGTTTCCGCGGGGGCGATCGACTGGATCGGCCTGCAATCGCACCCGTGGCAGCGCGCCGGCTGGCTGGGCTTCAGCCTGGGCGGTGCCGCGCTGATCTATTTTGGCGCGCTCGCCATAGGGGGGATACGGATTCACCAATTCACGCAGCGCGGATAAAATTCTTCTCATGTCCCGGCCGCTGCACTTCGAGGCACCCACCGCGCTCGAATATTTCGAGTCGCTGGTGGCCGACGATTCCAGCCTGTCGCTGACCGAGGCAGCGATCGCGCTCGCGCAAGCCGAGTACCCCGAGATCGACCCGCAGAGCGTGGTTGTCGAAATCGACAAGCTCGCCGACAAGCTGAAGCGTCGCCTGCCGGCCGACGCCGTGCCGGTGCAGCGCCTGCGCTGGCTGAACCGCTACTTCTTTCAAGAACTGGGCTTTGCCGGCAACGTCAACAACTATTACGACGCCGACAACAGCTACCTGCACCGCGTGCTCGCCACGCGCCGCGGCATTCCGATCACGCTGGCGGTGCTCTACATCGAGCTGGCCACGCAGATCGGCCTGTCGGCGCGCGGGGTGTCGTTCCCTGGTCATTTTCTGGTGAAGCTGCGCATGCCCAGCGGCGAGGTGGTGATCGACCCGTTCACCGGCCAGTCGCTGTCGCGCGAGGAGCTCGACGAACTGCTCGCGCCGTACAAGCGCAAGCGCGGTCTGGAAGGCGAATTCGACGCGCCGCTCGGCCTGTTCCTGCAAGCGGCGCCGCCGCGCGACGTGCTCGCGCGAATGCTGCGCAACCTGAAGGAAATCCAGCGCGCGGCCGAAGACTGGCCGCGCCTGCTGGCGGTGCAAGAGCGCCTAGTCGTGCTGCTGCCCCAGGCCTGGGAGGAGTGGCGCGACCGGGGCCTGTGTTTCGCCGAGATGGGCATCGACAGCGCCGCCGCCGACGATCTGAAGTTCTACCTGAAGAACTGCCCGAACGCCGACGACCGCGCCGCGATCAACGAGCGCCTGGCCGGCCTCAAGCGGCCCGGGCAACTGCGCCTGCACTGAAGAATTCCTCCCTCTCCCTATGGGAGAGGGCCGGGGTGAGGGTTGGCGCGGCCTCTCCCTCTGCGAGAGGGCCGGGGTGAGGGTTGGCGCAGCACCGTAAAATGCGCGCCATGGCGTCGCACCAGGTCAATCAGGTCAACTTCACGAATCAATTCCTGATCGCCATGCCTGGCATGGGCGACGGCATGTTCGCCGGCACCGTGGTCTACATGTGCGAGCACAACGAAAAAGGCGCGCTTGGCCTGGTGATCAACAAGCCGATCGACATCAAGCTCAAAAGTCTGTTCGAGAAGGTGGAGCTCAAGCTGGACCGAAGCGACCTGGCCGACGTTCCCGTCTACTTCGGCGGCCCGGTGCAAACCGAACGCGGCTTCGTGCTGCACGAGCGCCTGGGCGGTAGCGAAGGCGAGGGCGGACACTACAACTCGTCGCTGCAAATCCCCGGCGGGCTGGAGATGACCACGAGCAAAGACGTGCTCGAAGCGCTGTCGCACGGCGCCGGCCCGAAGAAGGTGCTGGTGACGCTGGGCTACAGCGGCTGGGGCGCCGGCCAACTGGAAGACGAGATGAGCCGCAACGGCTGGATCCACGTGGGCGCGCAGGCCGACATCATTTTCGACACCCCCGTCGAACAGCGCTACGCAAAGGCGCTGTCGCTGCTGGGCATCGACGCGCACATGTTGAGCCAGGAGGCGGGGCACGCATGAGCAGCGCGCAGGGCGCCGCCGCCCGCACCACGCCTGCCGCGCATTCCTATCTCGCATTCGATTTCGGCACGCAACGGATCGGCGTCGCCAGCGGCAACAGCGTGACGCGCAGCGCGGCGCCGCTGGTCACCGTGGCCGAGGCGGGAGACAAACGCTTCGAGGCCATCGGCAAGCTGATCGCGCAATGGCAGCCCGACGCGCTGGTGGTCGGCGTTCCGCGCCACCCGGACGGCGCGCCGCACGAGAACACGGGGCGCGCGATGCGCTTCGCGCGCCAGTTGCGCGGGCGTTTCGCGCTGACTGTGCATGAAGTCGACGAGCGCTACACCACGACGCAGGCGCGCGCGGCGGGTGCCAAAGACCTCGACGCCGCGTCTGCCGCGATCATCCTCGAGCAGTTTCTGAACCCGATTGCGGTGGCACACGAATGAGCCCGCTCACCCTCGACGCCGAAGCGCTCTATGCCGAGTTGCTGGCGGCGGTGCGCGCCATGGTTCAGTCGTCCTCGGCGCAGGCGCCTGCGCAGGCCCAGCCGCAAACCTCGCTCGTCGGCATCTTGTCGGGCGGCGCGTGGCTGGCCGAACGCCTGCAGCGCGACTTGAAGCTCCCCGGCGAGCCCGGCCTGCTCTCGATCACGCTGCACCGAGACGATTTCAACTCGCGCGGCATGCCCGCGCAAAGCCGCCAGACCAAGCTGCCGTTCGAGGTGGAAGGCCGGCACATCGTCTTGATCGACGACGTGCTGCACACCGGCCGCACAATCCGCGCCGCCGTCAACGAGCTCTACGACTTTGGCCGCCCGGCGAGCGTGCAGCTCGCGGTGCTGGTCGATCGGGTCGGGCGCGAATTGCCGGTCTGCGCCGCGCACGCCGCCGCGCGCATCAGCTTGCCGCGCGAGCAGCGCCTGTCGCTGGAGCGCGACGCCGCCGGACGCCTGAGCTTTCAGATCGAGGGCAAGAGCTGATGCGCAACGACGTTAGTCCGCAGCGCAACCCGCAGCTCAACCGCAATGGCGAGCTGATTCACCTGCTGTCGATCGACGGCCTGCCGCGCGAAATTCTGGTGCAGATTCTCGACACCGCCGGCACCTTCCTCAGCGTGAACGACCGCGAAGTGAAGAAGGTGCCGCTGCTGCGCGGCAAAAGCATCTTCAACCTGTTCTTCGAGAACAGCACGCGCACGCGCACCACGTTCGAAATCGCCGCGAAGCGCCTGAGCGCGGATGTGATCAACCTGGACATCGCGCGCTCCAGCACCGCCAAGGGCGAAAGCCTGCTCGACACGATCGCCAACCTGTCGGCGATGCACGCCGACATGTTCGTCGTGCGCCACAGCGAGAGCGGCGCGCCGTACCTGGTGGCGCGGCACTGCGCGCCGCATGTGCACGTGATCAACGCGGGAGACGGGCGCCATGCGCACCCGACGCAGGGCCTGCTCGACATGTACACGATCCGCCACTACAAGCGCGATTTCGCGAACCTCACGGTTGCGATCGTCGGCGACATCGTGCACTCGCGCGTCGCGCGCTCCGACATTCATTCGCTCACGACCTTGGGTGTGGCCGAAATCCGCGCCGTCGGCCCGAAGACCTTGGTGCCCGGTGACCTGAAAGAGATGGGCGTGCGCGTCTGCCACGACATGACCGAGGGCATTCGCGGCGCCGACGTCATCATCATGCTGCGCCTGCAAAACGAACGCATGAGCGGCGCGATGCTGCCCAGCGCCGGCGAGTTCTTCAAGAGCTACGGGCTGACGCCGGAGAAGCTGGCGCTGGCGCACCCCGAGGCGATTGTGATGCACCCGGGCCCCATCAACCGCGGTGTGGAAATCCACTCCGACGTGGCCGACGGCAAGCAGAGCGTGATCTTGCCGCAGGTCACGTTCGGCATCGCGGTGCGCATGGCGGTGATGTCGATCATCGCGGGGAACAGCGCGTGAACCTGCCACCTCAGCTGTCATACCGGCGCAAGCCGGTATCCACCGCATGAAGATTCTGATCCGCAACGGCCGCCTCATCGACCCGGCGACGGGCCGCGACGAAGCCGGTGATGTGGCCATCGCCGCCGGGCGCATCGTCGGCGTGGGCAAAGTCAGCTCCGACTTTCAAGCCGACCGCAGCATCGACGCGAGCGGCCTGGTCGTCGCGCCGGGGCTCGTCGACCTTGCGGCGCGCCTGCGCGAACCCGGCCACGAACACGAAGGCATGCTCGAATCGGAAATGGCCGCCGCGGTGGCCGGCGGCGTGACGAGCCTCGTCTGCCCGCCCGACACCGACCCGGTGCTCGACGAGCCCGGCCTCGTGCAAATGCTCAAGTTCCGCGCGCGCAACCTGAACCTGGCGCGCCTGTTCCCGCTGGGCGCGCTGACGCGCGGGCTGAAGGGCGAGGCGCTCACCGAGATGGCCGAGCTGGCCGAAGCCGGCTGCGTGGGTTTCTCGCAGGCCGACTCCGCGATTGCCGACACGCTGGTGCTGCACCGCGCCCTGCAATACGCCGCGACCTTCGGCTACACGGTGTGGCTGCGCCCGAACGATGCCTACCTCGGCAATGGAGTGGCCGCGAAAGGGCCGCTCGCCACACGCCTGGGCTTGTCGGGCGTGCCGGTGATCGCCGAGACGATCGCGCTGCACACGCTGTTCGAACTGGTGCGCGACACCGGGGCGAAGCTGCACCTGTGCCGCCTGAGCAGCGCCGCCGGCGTGGAACTGGTGCGCCGCGCCAAGGCGGAAGGCTTGAGCGTCACCTGCGACGTGAGCGTGCACCAGTTGCACCTGATCGACGTCGACATCGGCTACTTCGACGCCACGATGCGCCTGTCGCCCCCGCTGCGCCAGCAACGCGACCGCGACGCGATCCGTGCCGGCCTCAAAGACGGCACGATCGACGCCTTGGTGAGCGACCACACGCCGGTGGATGCCGACGCGAAGAACCTGCCGTTCGCGCAGGCCGAGCCGGGTGCGAGTGCGATCGAACTGCTGCTCGGCCTGGCGCTGAAGTGGGGCCGCGAGGCGAAGCTGCCGCTGCCGAGCACGCTGGCTACCGTGACCAGCCGCCCCGTGGCCCTGCTAGTGCCCGCACTCGGCTCGCTGGCCGCGAGCCTGGGCAAGCTGGCCGACGGCGCCGCCGCCGACCTGTGCGTGTTCGACCCCGAAGCGTCGGCGCCGGTGAATCCGGCGGCGCTGGTGAGCCAGGCGAAACACACGCCGTTCGCCGGTACCGAGCTGCCCGGGCGCGTGGCCTACACGCTCGTCGGCGGGCAAGTGGCGTTCGAAGCGCGGCCGCGCTGAGCCCGAGCTTCAGGCGCGCGCCGGGCCCAGTGTCGTGTCCCACAAACAGATGGCATTGAGATTCGAACAGGCGGCGAAGATCGTGCGGTGGCCAGCCAGGGCAGGCGAAGCAAGGGCGGTCTGGCGCCTGTTTCGCACGGCACTGGAAGGCCTGCGCGGCCTGGCGATCTGCGCGCTCGTATTCCCGTTCCTCAACCCCGCGCAGCGCATGCGGCATGTGGGCGTCTGGGCCTCGCGCACGCTCGCCGCACTCGGCATCACGCTCGAAGTGAATGGCCAGATGCGAACCGGCCCGGTGCTGATCGCCGCCAACCACATCTCGTGGCTCGACATCCTGGCGATCGACGCGGTGCAACCGGTGCGCTTCGTCTCCAAAGCCGACGTGCGCCACTGGCCCGTGATGGGCTGGATGGTCACGTGCGGCGGCACGCTGTTCATCGAACGCGAACGCAAGCGCGACGCGATGCGCGTCGTGCACCAGGTCGCGCAAGCATTGATAGACGGCGACACCGTGGCCGTGTTCCCCGAAGGCACGACGAGCGACGGCAAGGGCCTGCTGCCGTTCCACGCGAACCTGCTGCAGGCGGCGATCTCCACCGAGACGCCGGTGCAAGCGGTGGCGTTGCGCTATACCGATGCGCACGAGCCCGTGAGCCAGGCGGTGGCTTACATCGGCGAGACGACGTTGGCGCAATCGGTGTGGATGGTTGCGTGCGCGGATCGCTTGTGCGTCAGCGTCGTGGTGCTCGACGTGCAAGGCACGCGGCATCTGGAGCGGCGGGCGTTGGCGAGGAAGCTCCGGTTGGAGATTGCGCAGGCGTTGGGGGTGGCTGAGTCAGTTGGGGTCGCGCTCGACGAGACTGAGGCGGTCGGGCGCGCGTAGAGCACTGGCACGGCCGGCGCGAGCAAAGCCGCAGGCGGGTGACGGGCTCCGCTTCGCTGCGACGGTCGGCCGGGTACGGCCGACTCCCCTGTGCTCCTCGCTCCGCGGGGCGGCTCCGGTCGCTCCGCATCGGCGCTGAACGCGCCGCTGCATAGATCGTCCTCGCCGGCCCGCCGCGTACGGCGGGCTTCCCCCGCTGCGCTGCGGTGCTCGGCGTCGCAGAGGCGCTGCGCCCGCCACCCGCCTGCGGCTTTGCTGGCGAGGTTGGTTGTACGCACAGCGATCAACAGAGACAACAAGGGCTTTCGGCTCCCGGCCAGAAGCAGATCGCGATGGCCGTGAGAAATCCAGATGTCTAACTGCTGGGCGGCCTGGCGATTGGGGCGCAGGTCTGGCCTATCGAACTGCCACGCCGTACATTTTGGCGCGCCTCAGAAAGGCTTCCTTTGCGCCCTCAAGAATTGCACATGCGGCGTCACGCGTCGGTGGGTGGTCAATCGACCCTCGGGCGACGATTTCGCCCCTGTCGTTGGCTGCTTTCATCACCACGATTTGCTCGGCGTCGCCCAGCACTGCAACATTGGCATTGTGGGTGACGATGATTACCTGCCGACGTTCCTTCGCTCGTCGGAGAACCGGCACGAGAGTTGAATAGATGAACTCGCCATCGAGGTTGTCCTCAGGTTGGTCGATGATGAGCGGACGGTCGGTGTCCGCCGAGAGCATCAACGCGAGAAGGACGGACTGCTGCTGACCAAGAGAGAGCTTCGAGAAGTCCTTCCGAACAAATCGATCCGTTCCGTCAGGATCAACAATTTTCTTGGTGACTTGCAGGCGGGGAAGGTCGTGGAGCGCGACTCGCTCCAGTGCATAGAGCACCGCCCGTTCGCCAAGCCGTTCAATGATGGATTGAGCCTCGTCAATCTTGAATACCTGGACGTCCTCCGGCGTCTTTATGGCGAGAATCGGCTTGGCGTCCTTCTTACCTACGGCGGCGAGGAGGACCGGTAACGTTAGTACCTGCACGAGCCAGTTCGCACGCTGCTGCTGATTGGTACGCCAGCCCATCGCTTCGATGACTAGGTCAGCGGCCTCCGTTTAATAGGCGCTTGCAGCGTATTTGAGACTAACGTTGAGATCCGAAAGTGCTTCGTGTAGGGTCCTGGACGCCAGCCGGCCAAAGGCATTTCGAAGAGCCGCAACCTTGTCGCGTGCATGCCATCGTTCGGCCAGCGCACTGAACCGCTGCTTGCGGATTTCGTTTAGGTGAGGGACCCAGGTCTTGAGGTTCTTGACAGTCTGCTGGTGAGTCGCTTCGTCCTTTGCCAACTTCGCGATGTACGACATGTCGAAGGAGACTTTTAGGTTCTCAAGTTCGCGCCGCTTGGCGTCGATTTTCTTCTGGGCCTCGGTCTCCTTGGACTTCCACTGCGCCATCTGAGCCGTCACTATCTCCTCAAACGCTGCGAGGCCGCCCTTGATGCTCAGCTCTGCAGTTGACACGGTGGCTTCCAGTGTCGACGCTCCGGCCAGAATCGCCTTGAACTCCACGCCACCGACCGCCAGCTGGTTTGGGTCAGCGAGTTCGCGAATTTCCTTCATGGCTTCTCGGGACGGGAGCGACGCGGACTCCCGCTTCGCAGTTGCAAGTAGCTCTGTCACTTGCGTTCGAACCTCTTTCTCAGTCGCGAGTTGTCGTTGCAGGGCGATCAGGTCCTTTACATCGGGCTTCTGAAGTGCGATCAGTTGCTGCTTGGTGGTGGCAAGCAGTCTTTCGTGCTGAGGGATGAGCTGTACCTTTTGCTCGGCCGCCTCGATGTCGGTCTGGAGCTTCAGAAGCTTCTCCCGGATCGCAATCTCCTCGCCCAGCGCCTCTCCAACGCTGATAAATCGGTCGAGGTAATGGAGCAGAGCGAGCGGGTTGGATTGAGCCTGAGCACTAATCTTCGCTGCATCGCCTTGACCGAAGCAGTCGACTTCGAAACTTGTCGGCCCGACCTCAGGCGAGTCAAGGTTCTCGAGTTCGCCATTCTTCAACCGGAAGAGCTTATGTTTTTGCCCAGCCTTGTCACGCCAAACCAAGTTGAGTTCTTCTGGCCAGGCATCTGAGTCGACCAGCTTATTGCGCTCCTCGCCATCGTCGATGAGACAGCGAACCGCTTCGAATGTGGTTGACTTACCAGTCCCGCGACCGCCGATGATGCAGTTGAGGTTTGAACTGAATCGAATGGTCTGACCAGACAGAAAGCCGCCGTCCACGCAAAGGCCGACAACGCTGGGGATGCTGGAGGGCACAAGGTCTTCGATCCGCACACGGGCGTCTGCGTCATCAAGCGCAATGCGAAGGGCGTCGAAGCCTGGCTCGTCCATCTTGTAGCGAGTCACCTTTTGAGCGTTCTCGGCATTCCGGCCAAGTGCCGCAAGTGTGTGTGCGTCGGAATTGAGAACCCGTGCAAGACACTGCTTCGAGCCGAGCCCCAATCGCCTGATGCGTTCCTGCCCAAGACGTACACGACTCTCGTCTGGGTCGTTGACAGCATATGAAATGGCTGAGCCTGACGTCTTCAGTTCCATCCCCAATAGGGCAGGATGGCAGAGCACGTCCGCTTTGTGAGGAGAGGAGCCTGGCACTTGGACTTCGAAGCCGGACGGTGCATCGACGTGTGCGAGCATCGCGAATCCGCCGAGGCCGTGCGCCAGGTTTAGGCACTCGAGCATTGATTGCTGGCAGCGCGAGTTGGGCAGACCGCTGTCAATCAGCGACAGCTGGCCATGAAAGCGACGAAGAGTTAGAAGTGTCGCGAAGTAGCAGAGCAAATGCCCCTGAACAGTCGAAAGTTCGATTGCGGGCACTACAAGGACTGTCGTTCCCTTTGCTGCGGCAAGAGCTCTTTCAACGCTCGAAATCTCGTTGTGGTCTGCGATTGCTATGAGCGACAGGTTCTCCTTCACGGCGGTGGCAACCACGGCTTCAGGCGTCATGGTTGAGTCGGTCACATCGTGGGAGCCACCAAAGCAGTGCACGTGCAGGTCGGCTCGAAAGAACGTGGCGCCCGCTGACTGATTGGAAATAGCCTCGAGTACGTCCATGCTTGCCACCCTTGTTTGTTCTTCCATTGTGAGCGTCAGATGCGGCACTCACAACCCCGAGCGCCTTCCGTACGCGAGGGGCATAGGTTGTGACTCGCTCCCCGTGCACCGTGCCATCGAATGCGAGCGAAATGCCCAATATGGTGATCGCTCTCGGCTCGGTATTCCGGCCCAGCCCCGCGCCTAGGCACGCCTAGGCACGCAGTCAATACCTGTCGGACCGCAGCAGCTGTCGGGCTCAGTGGTAGTCGTCTTCAAGCTGATGTCGGACCGCCGAAACCACTACCTCAGTGGCGTCGACGATCTCGAAGAGGGTCACATAGCCCGAGCGACCGAACGGAATGATCAGCTCGCGCAGAAATGGGCTCTGAGCGGCTTTGCGGCAGGTAAAGGGCGAAGTCTTGAGCGTTGCGATTCCACCGTGAATGGCGGCGAGTGCTTGTTCGGCAAGATCGAGGTTTCCGCTGGCGCGGGCCAGCTCGCGCTCCAGAACGAAATCGAACAAGCGCTCCAGGTCTGCCTCAGCGTCGCGGGTCAGGCGAACGCGGAAGCTCACCGTCGGGTCGCCGACATGCGCTTGCGCGCGGTATCCAACTTGCGCTGAAGCTTTTTCACGACTGCATCGGCTTCAACGTACTCGCCGGTGCGGCGAGCATCTTCCAGCGAGCGCATTCCCCTGGCGATGAACTCTGCCTGGTAGCGTCGCCGCAAAACGGTCGCCCGCCCCGATGCTTCGACTAACTCGGACACCGTTTCACCTTCGCCTAAAAGCGACTCGACTTCGGCGCGCAGTTCGGGTTCGACGCGAACCGATGGAATCGTGGCGGTCTTCATGGCGTAAAGTGTAGTGCATTTGCGTTGCGTGAACCGGAGTGGCGGCAATGAACATCAAACCGATCCGCGGCGAGTCTGACAACAGACGAGCGTTGGCGGAAATCTCAACACTGATGGAGCTTGACCCAGCCATCGGGACACCCGAAGGCGACCGCCTGAATGTGCTCGTGACATTGGTTCAGGCCTTCGAGTCGCGGCACTACCAGTTGGACTCCGCAGGTAGCCAACGCATCCAAGCTCGGCGCGGGGTGGGCGGGCGGCGGCCCGTTTAGGCGCGGCCGAGCAGCGGAGCCGGTCGGGGTCGGCGCGCTTGCGCGCCAAGTCCGACATGTTTGAGGTCCTGTATTCAGGGCCGAGTTGTCGGACTTGCCCCGATCGGCGAGCAGCGCTGGGAACCCCTCGCGCAGCGAGGGGCAAGCCGTCCGGGCCGACGCCCGGCCACCCCGCGACGAGCGGCGCTCCGCCGTATGCAGGTCGGCCGCACCGCGCGACAAGAACGCCAAGCCCCGCCAAGCCCGTGCCACGCAAGGCGGCGCGAAGAATCTGGTTATGCTTCCCTCCCTCGCGCCACCCACCCTCCGGAGACGACCCCCATGCCCCGCGTATTCAACTTCAGCGCCGGCCCTGCCGCGCTGCCCGAGCCGGTGCTGCGCCAAGCCGCCGACGAGATGCTCGACTGGCAGGGCTCGGGCATGTCGGTGATGGAGATGAGCC
>JANOLA010000850.1:0-1698 GCA_031419535.1 Burkholderiales bacterium
TTCAGGTAGCTACTTCCGCCCAATCGCCGCGTGCAACTCGGCCAGCGGCACCATCCTGCCGTGCAGCGGCAGGATGCGGTCCACTGCGAAGTTCAGGCGCTCGATGTTCTGCCTGCCCAAGGAGCGCCTGCTGATCGAAGCCGACGCCTACACCCCGCTCGCCGTGGGCATGCCGCCGCCGGCGGTGGCCAACGCGAACAACGTGAACCTGGTGCAGAACATCGAGCGCCTGAACTTCGCAGTGGACCGCATCCTGCCGCTGCACGGCAGGATGGTGCCGCTGGCCGAGTTGCACGCGGCGATTGGGCGGAAGTAGCTACCTGAAGAGCTGCGCCAGCAGCTCGAACGTGCGACGACGCCGCTGCGATACGTTCAGCGCGGCGCGAGTTGCGCCACGTTGCCGGTGTGAACCGACGCGAGCGGCGAATGACGCGCCTATTGACGGCTCTCCCCGTACTCGGGGTCTCGACTCTGGTGACGCACAACCAGGATGCGAATGCGCTTGTCATCCGGTCTGTAGATCACCGAGTAGGGGAAGTCGGTCAAGGGATGGGCCTGTCGGCCGTCGCTGGTAGGTGTGCCCAGGCCAGGATGCTGCTCCAGCAGCTTTGCGACTCGTTCAAACTCAGCGAGAAAACGGCGAGCAAGACCGGCTCCAGCCTCTCTCTTGTAGAAGCGAACGGCCTCTGTCAGGTCCTGCGCAGCGAACCTGTGGATTGAATGGCTCACTGAACTTCAGCGCGAAGCCCTAAGAGCACGTCGTCGAGGTCGAGCAGGAGAGATGGATCTTGCTCAGCTTGCGCGTCTCGGCGAGCTGCGAGCGCATCCCAAGCCGCGTCCCGTGCGGCATCCGCATCCAGGCTGGCAACGACGCGATCCAGGACACGAATGCGGTCCGCCTTCGGCAACTGCAGGAGTTCTGCTTCTAGGACATCCACGGGGATTTTCATATACGCCCTCGTTGGTCAGAGCCCGTAGCTTGCCACAACCGCAGCCTGGAGTTCCGCAGGCCGAACGACCTTGAGTCGGCCTTCGCTGCGATTGCGCGCGAGCGCGTCGATGCGTTGATCACGTTCTCCGACGTGCTGACGTATGTCTATGCGAAACGGATCGCCGACCTGGTGGCAGCCGCCCGGCTTCCGGCCATGACCCCGTTCCGAGAGGTCACCGATGCAGGCGCACTCATGTCCTACGGCCCAAGCATCACCGGGATGTGCCGCCGAGCTGCCGACTTTGTGGTCAGGATCCTGAAGGGCGCAAGCCCCGCGGAAATGGCGATCGAGCAGCCCACGAGGTTCGAATTCGTGATTAACCTCAAGGCAGCCAAGGCGCTCGGCCTGACGATTCCGCCAGTGATGCGATTGCAGGCCGATAAGATCATCGAGTGAATTGGAGGAATGCTGAACGAGTCCGAACAGCAATTCGACGCCAAACGCTGACCGAACAGCCGGTGCCACTTGAGCTCGGCGCGGGGTGGTGGGGCGCGCCACCCTCTGTACTACTCAGGGATCGCGAGGCCACGCGCGAGGTTATGCTTCCCTCCCCCGCGCCAAGCCTACCCTCCGGAGACGACCCCCATGCCCCGCGTATTCAACTTCAGCGCCGGCCCTGCCGCGCTGCCCGAGCCGGTGCTGCGCCAAGCCGCCGACGAGATGCTCGACTGGCAGGGCTCGGGCATGTCGGTGATGGAGATGAGCC
>JANOLA010000851.1:0-9737 GCA_031419535.1 Burkholderiales bacterium
ACACCCCGGCTCGCCACCCCTCGCTGCGCGCCCACCCTGCGCCGTGGGCGCGGCGCCGAGCCAATGGCCCGGCCCCCGGCACACTGGACGCGCTGGTGGACCCCACGAACGTGGGGGTTGAGACTGGAACACTGCGGTCAGTTGGGCCGACGGCTTGAGCGTCGGTACTTGGAGCGACTGGCGATTGCCGACGGCGTTGAACGTCGATGGCAGCGGGCCATCATCTTGCATCAACTGTGCCGGCAGCGAGATGGGCCACCTCTTCTACACGGAGTTGGGCGGCGCTGCGGGGGAGAGTCTTTCGAACACGGATGCCTTTCAGAATCTAGGTCCCCGTACTTTCTGGTCCGGTACCTTGACACAGAGCCCCGTCGGTGCCGCGCGGTACTTTTCCATGGGAAGCGGCGAACAGCACTTTACCAATCAGGGAACCTCTTACTACGCCATGGTCGTACGCACTGGAGACGTGGCCGGCATGGTGCCGGAACCGCACACCTACGCGCTGATCTGAGTGGCTTCGCCGCCCTGTGGCTGGTGCGGCGCCGTTCCATCGCGGTCAGAGTCTGATGCTGGATCGCTGCCCCGAAGTCAGCCCTTGATCAGCGCCACCCCCGCCAGCGAAGCCATCGCGTGGTCGAACGTCGCTGTCGAGGCGCAGCCCCACTGTGTGTTCTTCGCCGCGATCAGGCAGTCGGAGAAGTCCGCTGAGGAGTCGGTGAACAGAGCCAGCGCCTGGCTCAGGACCCGGCGGTCCTCGAAGCGAAACGTCAGCGCCGACAGCAGCTGACCCAGAACCTCGGCCTGGCCCGCGCGGTCGAAGCCGTACAGACGCCGCAAGGTCCAGAGCGTCTCGACCAGCACGATGTCGTTGATGAGCACCGATTCGGCAACCGCGTCCAGCGGCTCCAGCAGGCGCCGCACCGCTGCGGCCTGCGCCGGGTCGTCTTCGGTCAGCAGGCGCAGCAAGACGTTGGTGTCGATACCGATCATCGACGGTTGCGCGCCTTGGCGCGCGGGTTCAACTCGGCGGCAGTGGATTGAATGGCGTCGTCGATCGCGCGTTGCGACACGGGCTTGCGCCCTGGCCGGCGCAGCAGCCCGGCCAAGCCGAGAGCGGTGGTGGTCACCGGCCGCGCGACGATCATGCCCTTGGCGTCGATGCTGAAGTCCAGCCGGCTGCCCGCGCCCAGGCCGAGCCGCTCGCGAATTTCCTTCGGTAGTGTCAACTGGCCTTTGCTGGTGAGGGTGGCGAGCATGGGCGAATTCCTTACGAAGTTTCATGTTTCCGACGAATTGTAGTTTGAAAGGCCCGATCGATTGGCGCGCCCACCCCGAGCAGGCCGCAGCGGCGCCGCGCATCCGTCCCGCCGATGGACAATGCAAGGCCGAAGCAAGGGCAACGCAAGTCCCGATGGCACGTCGACCACCGCGCTGGCACAGTCGCCCCCTGAAGAAACTGAAGCACCCCATGAAAACACTGATCTGCGACTGCAACCGGACGATGCTGCTCGACGCCCCAGCGCTGACGAAGACCCTGGGCGCGCAGGCTGACGGGCTCGCGGTTGTTCACTCCACGCTGTGCCGCCGCGAGGCGCCGGCGTTTCAGCGCGCCGCGAAGGGCGGCGACGATCTGCTGATTGCCTGCACGCAGGAATCGAAACTCTTCCTCGAACTGAACGGCCAGACCGAAGGAGCGCCGAGTCTGGCCGAGCGGCCGATCCGCTTCGTCAACATCCGCGAAACGGGAGGCTGGTCGAAAGACGCGAAGTCCGCGACGCCGAAGATCGCCGCGCTGATTGCCGCCGCGCAATTGCCCGAACCCGAGCCGGTGCCGGTGGTGAGCTACCAGTCGGGCGGACATGTGCTGATCGTCGGCGCGAGCGCCGATGCGGCAATGCGCGCGGCGAAGATGCTTGCCGCCAAGTTGCAGGTGAGCGTGCTGCTGGCGCGCCCGGGCGGCTCGGTGCCTCAGGTGCGCGACGTGGCGGTGCACGCCGGCGAGCTGCAACACCTGCGCGGCTGGCTCGGCGCGTTCGAGGTGAGCTGGCGTGCCGGCAACGCCATCGACCTCGACCTGTGCACGCGCTGCAATGCCTGCATCGAGGTCTGCCCCGAAGGCGCGATCGACTTCAGCTACCAGGTCGACATGGCGCGCTGCAAATCGAATCGCGACTGCGTGCGTGTCTGCGAAGCCGCCGGAGCGATCGACTTCGCGCGCGAGCCGCAGCAGATCGCCGAGACCTTCGACCTGATCCTCGACTTGGGAGCGACCCCGACGCTGGCGATGCACCAGCCGCCCCAGGGCTACTTTCACGCGGCCGACGATGCGGCGCTGATCGGCGCGGTGCTGCAACTGCTGGAGGCGGTGGGCGAGTTCGAGAAGCCGAAGTTCTTCAACTACAAGCAGAAGATTTGCGCGCACAGCCGCAATGAAGTGATCGGCTGCCGTGCCTGCATCGACGTCTGTTCGGCGCAGGCGATCCGCAGCGACGCGTCGCAAAAAGGCAAGGCGAGCGGTGCGTCGCGCGGCGGCGCCATGGCGCTTCCCACCGGGCCTGGGGCGGTGATCGGCACATCTGGCGCCGGCATCATCGTCGAGCCGAACCTGTGCGTCGGTTGCGGCGCGTGCACCACGGTCTGCCCGAGCGGCGCACTGACCTATGCGACGCCGCGCGCGCCCGACATGGGCTTGCGCTTGCGCACGCTGCTCGCGACCTACCAGCGCGCGGGCGGGCGCGACGCGGCCTTGCTGCTGCACAGCCAGGGCGCGGGCGCGGCGTTGATCGGCGACCTGGGCCGCGCGGCGCGCACTGACAAACGCGCGCACGGCGTTCCGGCGCGTGTGCTGCCAGTCGATCTGTGGCACACGGCGTCGGTGGGAATCGACCTGTGGCTGAGCGCCATCGCCTACGGCGCGTCGCAGGTCTGGGTGTTGATGACGGACGAAGAGGCGCCGCAATACCGTGCCGCGGTGGCCGAGCAGATGGCCGTGGCGCAGGCGATTCTGAGCGGCCTGGGTTTGACCGGCGAACACTTGCGGATCATTCACGCGAGCGATGCGAAGACGCTCGATGCGTGTCTGCAGGCGGCGCCCGCCGAGAGCGTGAGCAGAAGCGCGAGCTTCACGGTGCAGGCCGACAAGCGCGCGACGCTCGACTTGGGCGTCGAGCACCTGATGGGCAACGCCGTCAAGGTGCCCGACGCGATCGCGCTGCCCGCGGCCGGCAGCCCCTTCGGCAGTTTGACGATCGACACTGCCAAGTGCACGATGTGCCTGAGTTGCGTCGGCGCCTGCCCCGAAGCCGCGCTGGCCGACAACCCCGACAAGCCGCAGCTCAAGTTCATCGAGAAGAATTGCGTGCAATGCGGTCTGTGCGAGACCACTTGCCCGGAGGGCGCGATCACGCTCGAGCCGCGACTGTGGCTGCTTGACGGCGGCAAGGCGCGCAAGGCAGCTCGCGTGCTGCACGAAGTTCAGCCCTACTCTTGCATCAAGTGTGGTAAGCCTTTCGGCACGCAGCCCGCGATCGAGAACATGATCGCCAAGCTGGCCGGCCACTCCGCGTTTCAGGGCGTCGCGGCGCAGCGTTTGAAAATGTGCGGTGACTGCCGGGTGATCGACCTGCACACGAACCCGAACGAAGTGAAGATCACCGATCTGTAGACGCACACCCGAACGAACCACGAATCAGCGAACGGCAAATCAAGCGATGACGACGCAAACCATTCAAATCGCCGCGAGCGCCGATGACAGCGAAGAACTCGCGCGCGCCGAGCTTTACGGCCTGCTGGCGCGGCTCTGGCTCGCGGCGCCCGATGCCGAATTGCTGGGGCAGTTCGAAGTGGCGGTAACGCAGGCGCCGCAGCCCGGCGCCTTTCTCGAAGCGCCTTGGCAAAGCCTTGTCGCGGCGATGCGCGGCACCACGCCGGCCCGAGCCGCCGACGAATTCGACGCGCTGTTTCAGGGTGTCGGCAAGCCCGAAGTATTTCTGTTCGGCTCGTTTTACCTGACCGGCTTTCTGAACGAGAAGCCGCTCGCCGCATTGCGAACCGACCTCGCGGCGCTCGGCCTGGCGCGCGACGAGCAATTCGGCCAGACCGAGGACCACGTCGCGGCGCTGTTCGAAGTGATGCGCTACCTGATCGCCGGCGACGACCTGGCGGTGTGCAACCTCGAGCAGCAGCGGCGCTTCTTCCGCGCGCACCTGCAACCCTGGGTGGAAAAGCTTTGCGGCGCGCTCGATGCCCACCCGGCGGCACGCCTGTACCGCGGCGTCGGCGGTTTCACGCAGGCATTTGTGCAGGTGGAAACGCAGGGCTTCGACCTGCTGCCCTGAAGCCCGCCGCGTTTTCAACAGGAGGATTCCCATGTTCGGTCCCATCACCATCCCCTTCGGCGCCAAGCTGCTGTTCAACACCGTCAAGCTCAAACCCGGCGTGAGCATCGACGACGTCGAGGTCGCGCTGGCCGAAATGTGCGAAGTGGTGAAGCGCCACTACGGCGGGCAGGGCGGCGGCTTCATCGCCGGCCAGGTGTTTCGCTTTTCCGGTTTTCTGTCGGCCGAAGGGTCGCTCGGCGCGGGCGGAAAAGGTGCCGACCACGACCTGGTGATCGCCACCTACTGGCGCTCGTTCGAGCAGCACGAACGCTCGCACGCGGACCGTGTGTTCCTCGAGAAATTCAGCGCCCTGGGCGAGTTCTGCAGCGAGACGCACGAGCTCGGCTATGAGCTGCTTTGGCAGGGGGCGTCGGAGGAAAGCGCGGCAACGGCTTGATTGCTCCCTCTCCCAGAGGGAGAGGGAGCAAGGCGCAGAATCCTCTTCCAGTCAGGCGCTCGTCGCCACGCCCGGCGACCCCGCCTCGGTGCGCAGCCGCACCGTGAACAGCGCGCCCTGAACCCCGTCGCCGCGGTCTTGCGCGACGATGTCTCCGCCGTAGCGCTCGACGATGCCGCGGCTGATCCACAGGCCCAGGCCCGTGCCGTCTTTCTTGCGCGTGACGAAGGGCTTGAACAGCTCGCGGATCAGCTCCGGCCCCAGGCCCGGGCCGGTGTCGGAGACCGTGATCGCGACTCCACCGTCCTCAGTGTCAAAGGCCGCGAGTTCGAGCCTGCCGCCCTCGGGCATCGCGTGGATCGCGTTGACGAGCAGGTTCACCAGCACCTGTTGCAACTCCTGCCGGTTGATCGCGGGCTGCAGCGTCGCGCGCTCGTCGCGCTTGACGGTGATGTTCGTGCGCGCCAGCAGGTGGCCCACGAGCACCAGGCAGTCGTCGAGCAGTGACCTCGTGTCGACGTTGACCACGTAGCCGGCAAATTCCCCCGGTCGCGCGAATTGCAGCAGGCGCGTCACGATCAGGCGCATGCGTTCGATCTGCTCGTCGATCAGGCGCAGCTCGCCGCGCACGTGTTGCGCGTCGCTGCCCAGCAGTTCGCGCACCAGGTCCAGGTTGCCCTGGATCACGGCGATCGGGTTGTTCACTTCGTGGGCGATGCTCGCCGTGAGCTGGCCCACCGCCGCGAGTTTTTCGCTGCGCACGAGCTGTTGCTGCGCGGCTTCCAGGTCGTGGGTGCGCGCCACCACCTTGGCGTCGAGCTCGGCGTTTAGCTGCTGCAGCGCGCGTGTCTTTTCGTCGATGCTGTCGAGCAGCTGATCCAGGTGGCCGGCAAGGCGCCCGATTTCGTCGCCGCTCGCAACGTTGCCGACGCGCGCCGAAAGATCGCCGTTCTCGACGCGCTGCATCGTGCTCGCCATGCGTTCCAGCGGCGCGAAGATGGTTCGCGCCAGGCGCAGCGAGACGGCCGCCGAGGCGATCATCACAGCGAAGAAGATCGCGCCGATGGCGACGAGAACGCCGACCTTGAGCAGTGTGAACGGCTGCTCCAGAAAGCCGACGTAGAGCATGCCCACGCGCGCACCCTGGCCGTCGTGCAGAGGTTGATAGCCCGAGACATACCAGTCGCTGACGACGAAGGCACGGTCCAGCCAGGTGTTGCCGCGCACCAGCACTTCGTCGTGCACGGTCAACGAAACGCGCGTGCCGATCGCGCGGTTTGCAGGGTCGTCACCGAACAGACGCACATTGGTGCTGATGCGAACGTCGCCGAGGAACAGCGTCGCCGTGCCGCGGCTGCCGAACGGCAGCGAGCCCTGCGGGTAGACGATTTCATTGATGTGGTCGATGAAGGGCAGATTGCGGTTCAGCAACACGCCGGCTTGCACATGCGCGAGCACGCGCCGCTCGGCGTCACGCACCGGCGCGCTGGACAGCACGACCATCGCGCGATCTTCCAGCGCCCGCTCGCTCGGCGCGGCGTTGCGCGTCGGCACGATAGGCACCGCCACGCGCGGCAACAGCGCCGGCGCGAGCAGGCCGAGCGTTTGCGGCGCCAGCACTTCGATGCTCGCCATCGCGCGCCCGTCGGCGCGTTCGGCAGCGCGAAACGGCGCCGCGCCGGGCGCTGCCGCGGCGGCGCCCGGCTCCGGGTTGTCGATCACGAGCAGCGTGCCGTCGGGCGCGCGCAGGTTGATGAAGTCCAGCCCTTCGCGCAGCTTGAATTCGCGCATCAGCGGCGCGAGCTTGGCGGCGTCGCGGTTCAAATCCAAGCGCGCCAGCGCCTCGTGCAAGGTGTGCGAATCGGCCACCGCGTTCGTGCTCGCACCCACTTCGCCGAGCACGCGGTCGAAGTAACCCTGGGCGACGGCGAGGTCGGAGCGGATCTTGGTCGTCAGCAGCCGGTCGAACGCGGTGTTGAGCCACAGCAGCAGGATCAGGCCGAGCAGCGGCAGCACCACGAGCAGCGGCACGAGCACCATCGCGAGCAGCTTGCTGCGGATGGGCAGTTCTTGAAAACGGCGCCAGTTCATCGCGGACCGGCCATCGCGGCCGTCGCCGTCGCCGCCAACGCGGCTGACGCGGGCAACGCCGCTAACGCCGCCATCGAGGCGACTGACGCCGCCGCGCGGGCGGGCGCCAGTCTCAAGCCTGCGCCCACTCGGCCACGCGCCGCTCGAGCGTGCGCCGCGAGATGCCGAGCAGTTGCGCGGCGCGCGTCTTGTCGCCGGCCACCGACTCGAGCACCGCGAGGATGTGCTGCTTTTCCAGCGCGTGCAACTCGGTCGGCACGGTGCTGGGCCGCGCGCTGCGCGCGAGGCCCTGGTACAGCGCCGAGACGTTGAGCGTGCCCAGGATCAGCGAGCGTTCGATCAGGTTGCGCAGCTCGCGCACGTTGCCCGGCCAGTCGTACTGCGCCAGGTAGGCCAGCTCCTCGGCGCTGATGTCCATCGGCGGCACGCCGAGCTGCGGCGCGAGGGTTTGAATGAAGTGCTGCACCAGGTCGGGAATGTCTTCCTTGTGCGAGCGCAGCGGCGGCAGGTTGATTTCCACGACCTGAAGCCGGTAGTACAAGTCGTGGCGAAAGCGCCCGGCCGCCACTTCGGCGCCCAGCAGCCGGTTCGTCGCCGCGACGATGCGCACATCCACCGGAATCTGCTGTTCGCTGCCCACCGGCCGGATTCTCCGGTCTTCCAGCACGCGCAGCAGCGTCGCTTGCAGGGCGGAGGGCAGGTCGCCGATTTCGTCGAGGAACAGTGTGCCGCCTTGGGCGTAAACGAACAGACCGTCGCGGCCTCTCGTCGACATGCCGTCCCGGCCTTGGGCGGACAGGCCGTCGCGGCCATGTGCCGACAGGCCGTCCCGGCCCCTGCCTTGCACCGTGTCCGCGCCCTGTGCCTGGCCGAACAGTTCGCTTTCGATCTGCTCGGGCGACATCGTCGCGCAATTCACCGGGACGAACGGCCCGGCGGCGCGTGGACTCTCGTGGTGCAGCGCGAGTGCGGCGAGCTCCTTGCCGGTGCCCGATTCGCCTGTCAGCAACACCGTGCTGTTCACCGCGGCCACGCGCGTCAGCGCCGCTTGCAGGCCCTTGATCGCGATCGAGCGGCCCACCAGCGCGCCGGCCGGTGGCGTGCGTTGCAGCCAGGCGCGGCGCAGCACCCAGTTCTCGCGGCGCAGCGTCGCGCGCTCCAGACCGTGGCGCAAGGCGTTGAGGATTTGCGTCACGCGAAAGGGTTTGAGGATCAAGTCGTTCGCGCCGGCGCGCAGCGCTTCGATCGCGGTGTCGAGGTCGGCGAACGCGGTGATCAAGACGACTTCGCCGGCGTAGCCCTGCTCGCGCAATTCGCGCAGCCAGACGATGCCGCTCTTGCCCGGCAGCGTGATGTCGAGCACCAGCAGGTCGAAGCGATGCCGGCGCACCAGTTCGTCGGCCGATTCGGCGTCGGCCGCGCATTGCACCGAGCCGCAGCGTGCGGCGAGTGTCTTCTGCAGAAAGTTGCGCATGCCCGCTTCGTCGTCGACGATCAAGACGCTCGCCAGGGGCCAGTCGCCATGGGCCACCTGGCCGGGCGGATTGCGTGGCGGGGATGGGCTGTTGGGCATGGGGAAGGGACGCCTGATGGCGCCGGGTCTGCAAGCTGCGACTGTGGCACAGCCGGCAAGTTCGTCGGTGTCGTGGGCCGAAGCGACTCCGGGGCTCCGCTCAAACCGAAGCTCGCGGCCGGCTGGCTCCTAGGACTTACCCTAGGTCAGCCGCTCCGCTTTGCGACAATTTGTCGCGCAACATCGAGAGCGCAGCCAACATTCCCGCGAGTCTCCCCGCAAAGATAGCGAAGGCGCGCCACGACAAACTGTCGCAACAGGTTCGGCGCCCGAAGCGCCGCCGCCACTGCGGGCCTGTCCCAGTTGTTTCGCGGGGCGAGCAGGATCAGAATCGGCCCCGCGCGGCGACTCATGCACTGTCCTGCATAAGCTTGCGCTGCACGATCTTCTTTGGAGACGTTAATGAACTCACCGAAGCCCAAGCTCTCACGCCGGGTCGTGTTTTCCGGGGTTGCCGCCACCGGCGCCTTGGCCGTCGTGGCGACCGCGCTGCCAGGCAAACTCACATCAGCGGCAGCGGCCAAACCCGTGGTCGACGCCGACAAGGCGGGCGGCTACCAGGAAACGCCGCACGTCCTGCACTACTACCGCACCGCCCGAGTCTGAACCCGCCGCGGGACGCTGTTCGCAGCGCTGCCCGCCTGTGACCAAGGAGTTTCCATGCTGCTCACGCGCAAATCCTCATCGACCGGCGGCGGTTCGTCGTCGGCCCTGGTTGCCAGCCTCGCCCGCGGTGTCTCGCGTGCGATCCCCACGATGGACCGGCGCGCGTTCCTGCGGCGCTCGGGCCTGGGTGTGGGCGCCGGCATCGCCACCTCGCAACTGACGCTCGTCAAACGTGCCGAAGCCAAAGACCCCGTCGCCGGCACCGGCAAGGGCAAGATCGAAGTCAAGCGCACCGTCTGCGGCCACTGCTCGGTGGGCTGCGCGGTCGACGCGGTGGTGGAGAACGGCGTCTGGGTGCGCCAGGAACCGGTGTTCGATTCGCCCATCAACCTGGGCGCGCATTGCGCCAAGGGCGCGGCGCTGCGCGAGAACGGCCACGGCGAGTACCGCCTCAAGTACCCGATGAAGCTGGTGAACGGCAAGTACCAGAAGATTTCATGGGACCAGGCGCTGGAAGAGATCGGCGCCAGGATGCTCGAGCTGCGCAAGGAAAGTGGGCCCGATTCGATCTTCGTCGTGGGGTCGTCGAAGCACAACAACGAACAGGCCTACCTGCTGCGCAAGTGGGTCAGCCTGTGGGGCACGAACAATACCGACCACCAGGCGCGCATCTGTCACTCGACCACTGTCG
>JANOLA010000852.1:0-3152 GCA_031419535.1 Burkholderiales bacterium
GCGGGGCGCGCTCGACGCGCTGCAAACCGAAGGCCAACGTGTCTCGCGCCACGTCGAGGGGTCGCTGCGCAACGCCGAAATCCTGCAGGCCATGGGCATGACGGAGCAGCTGCTCGGCCGCTGGCGCGATCAGCAGGATCAGCTCCTCGACATGCAGACACGTGCCACGCGCACGAGCGTCGCCTTCCTCGCGATCACCAAGTTCGTGCGCCAGGCGATTCAGGTGGTGATGATGTCGATCGGTGCCTACCTCGTGCTCACGCAACAAGCTTCGGCCGGCGTGATGATCGCCACCACGATCCTGCTGGGCCGCGCGGTGCAGCCGGTGGAGCAACTGGTGAGCAGCTGGCGCACCTTGAGCGATGCGCGCGGCGCGTACCGCCGTCTGCTGGAAATCTCGAAGTACTTCGACACGCCCCGTGCGCGCGTCACCTTGCCGCGCCCCGAAGGTCGGATCGTCGTGGACGGTGTCTCGTTTCGCCCGCCCCAGTCAGACAAGATGTTGCTCGCGGGAGTCTCGCTGCAACTCGAACCGGGGGAAGCGCTGGCCATCATCGGGCCCAGCGCCGCGGGCAAGTCCACCCTGGCGCGACTCCTGACCGGGATTTGGCTGCCCAGCGCAGGCAAGGTGCGCCTCGATGGCGTGGACGTATCGAACTGGCCGCGCGAAGAACTCGGGCCGTGGATCGGTTATGTGCCGCAGGACGTTGAACTGTTCGACGGCACGGTAGGTGAAAACATCGGCCGCCTCAATGACCTGGACCCGAAGGCGATCATCGAGGCCGCGAAGCGCGCCAACGCACACGAATTAATCGTGCAACTGCCGCAGGGCTACGACACGCCCGTCGGCGATCAGGGCCTGCGCCTGTCCCCCGGCCAGCGCCAACGCATTGCGTTGGCACGCGCGATGTACGGCGACATCCGCCTGCTGATCCTCGACGAACCCAACTCCAGCCTGGACTCGGACGGCGAGATGGCGCTGGCGCGTGCCCTGAGCGCCATTCGCGCGCAAAGCGTGACCTCGGTCGTGGTCACGCATCGCCCGAGCCTGATCGCGCACGTCGACAAGATCCTCGTCCTCGAAGCGGGCCGCGTCAAACAATTCGGGACGGCCGCGCAGGTGATGAAGTCGATGCAAAGACTCGCACAGGCCTCACTCCAGCCACAGGCCGCCTGAGCCGAACTGAATCGAACCACGAGGAATCGCCATGACTGCCGTGCAACTCCACAAGGCTTCGAGCGTCCAGCTGCGAACCGGCCCCGCTGAGCCTCGTTCCTGCCAGCAACACGCCGCGCGCTTCGCGCGCACGGGCTGGTGGGTGATCCTCTCAGCCGTCGTCCCGCTTGGACTGTGGCTGACCTTCGCGGCGCTCTCGATGGCCGTGGTGGCGCCGGCGTTCGTCAAGGTGGATCTGAACCGCCGTCCGGTGCAGCATCTCGAGGGCGGCATCGTCGATTCGGTGCTGGTGCGCGACGGCCAGACCGTGAAGGCGGGCGATCCGATCCTGATGCTGGGTGACGTGGGCGTCGAGGCCGACCGCAATCGCATTGCCTATCGCGTCAGCACGGAACAGGCCGCCATCGCCCGGCTGGAAGCGGAGGAGAACCTGCGCGGCACGCTCGTTTTCCCCGACGCGCTGCTGGCGGTTGCCCGGCAAGACGGGCGCGTCAACGAGGCCCTTGCAAAAGAGACCGCGCTGTTCAACTCGCGTCGCGATTCCTTGTCCAGCGAAGTTGCCCTGATGCGCGCACAGCGCGAGCGCGTCGATCAGGAGATCGTTGCGCTCGTCGCGCAGATCGGCCACGCGCAGAAGGCAAAAGCATCGCACGCGCAGGAACTCGAAGCGCATCGGCGCCTGCGCGACGAGGGCTTCATTTCCCCGACCAAACTGGTCCAGCTCGAAGCGGCTCAATCGGACTATTCGCTCAAGATGGAAGAGCGACGTTCGGAGCTTGCCAGAGCCCAACAACGCCGGCTCGACAACGAGCTGAAGATCAAATCGATCACCAACACCTACGCCAGAACGGCGAGCGACCAGATCAAGGTGACCGCCGCGCGTTTGACCGAAATCGAACAGGAACGCCGCAAGTCGGATGACGCCTCACAGCGCCAGGTCGTGCGCGCGCCGGCTGCCGGCACGATCATCGATCTCAAATTCACCTCACCCGGCGCGGTGCTGCGCCCGGGCGAAACCATCGCCGAAATCGTGCCCAGCGATGCCAGGTTGATGATCGAGGCGCAGGTTCGCCCCGAAGAGATCGGCAACGTGCTGCTCGACCAATCCGCACGCATCAGGTTCACCGCGTTCAAATTTCGCAACGCCAGCGTCGTGACCGGCAAGGTCACCTATGTATCCGCCGACCGGCTGATCGACAAGGCGAGCAATGCACCGTACTACAGCGTGCTGATCCTCGCCGATGCGCAATCGGTCGAGTCCGCCGGCAACGACTTGCAGCTGCAAGCGGGCATGCCGGCGGAGGTGTTCATCGACGGTTCGACCCAGACCCCGCTGCAATACGTGAGCGCGTCCATCACCTCGGTCGTGCGCCGAGCCGGCCGGCAAATGTGATGCGGCGCAAAGCAATGCCCGCGACTGTGCGAGACAGCGCACAGAACTCCAAGGCGAGGCGGAATAAGGTTGCGAGGTCGGGTTAGTGCCTCCCTTCAGCTTGCAGACAGGCACCTCTCAAGAAACGTTCCAAGGAAAAATCATCATGTCCAACTACACCTACGGCTCCCCGCCTTTCACGTCCACGACTTTCACTGCACCGCTCGCGGGCACCGATGACGTGATCAGCGCCATCAATTCGGCTGATTTCACGATCAACGGCAACGGCGGCAACGACGTCGTGCGCACGGGCAGCGGCAACGACACCATCACCACGGGCAACGGCAACGACACGATCTCCGCCGGCGATGGCAACAACACAGTGAGCGCCGGCGCCGGCACGAACTCCGTCACGAGCGGCAGCGGCAACGACACCATCACCACCACCAGCGGCAACGATACGATCGTCGCCGGCAATGGCAACAACACCGTGACTGCCGGCGACGGCACGAACTCCGTCACGAGCGGCAGCGGCAACGACACCATCACCAGCGGCGCGGGCGCGGACGTCGTCAATTCCGGCAGCGGTGACGACATCATCCG
>JANOLA010000853.1:0-4848 GCA_031419535.1 Burkholderiales bacterium
CGGCGCGCGCGGCGTGTTCAGCGTGGAAGAAGTGCAAGCCGCGATCAAGCCGCGCTCCCTGCCGGTGTTCCCACCGACGACGCTGTTAGAGATCGAAAACACCCACAACCGCAGCGGCGGCATCGTGTTTCCGCAAGACGAAGTGAAACGCGTCTGCGAAGCGGCGCGCGAGCGCGGCCTGGCGACGTTTCTCGACGGCGCGCGGCTGTGGAACGCGAGCATCGCGAGCGGCCTGTCGGAGCGCGAACTCGCCGCGCCGTTCGACATGGTGGCCGTCGCGTTCTCCAAGGGCCTGGGCGCGCCGGGCGGCTCGGCGCTCGCCGGCTCGAAAGCGTTGATCGCCGCGGCGGCGCACAAGCGCCGCATGTTCGGCGGCGCGATGCGCCAGAACGGCATCTTCTCCGCGGCCGCGCTGCATGGGCTGGAGCAGCACCGCGCGCGCCTGGCCGAAGACCACCGCAACGCGAAGCGGCTGGCCGAGATGCTGGCCGGGTGCCCGGCGGTGAAACTCGACTTGACCAGCGTGCAGACCAACATCGTCGTGTTCCATCTCGCACCCGGCGCGGTCGACGCGCAGACGCTCGTCGCCAACGCGAAAGCACGCGGCGTGCTGGTCGGCGCGTTCGGGCCACGCATCGTGCGTGCGGTCACGCACTTGGACGTGAGCGGGCCCCAAGTCGAGCAGGCGGGAGCGGTGCTGCGCGAGTTGCTCGGTTGATGCGCCCCGCGCCCTCGGCAGGGCGTCACCTTTGTCACGGATCGGGGTCGCCCATCCTTCAGGAACCTCCATGCCCCGCCGAAGAGGAGTGCGACGTCCACTCGACCCAGTTGCCCCATGGCCGATTCCGACAAGCCCGAGCACCGGGGCGGCATCCGCCGCTTCAGGCTGCTGCGTTTTTATTCCGTGACCAGCCTGGTCGGCGTGGCGCTGACCACCACCGCGCTGCTGTTCGCCTACCGCGCGATCTCCGAGCGCCAACTGGTTGAGCACGAAGGCCGTGCAAACAGAGAGCTGACCCAGCTGTTCGCGAACTTACATTGGGATCAATACCGTTCATTCCTGCTGAGCTCCGCGGGTGGCACGCGCGAATCGCTCCTGGCCGACCCGGCGCTGGATCGGCTGCGTGGCGATATCCGGCGCAAGATTTCCGGGCTGGGAATTGTCAAGATCAAGATCTACAACGTCCATGGTCTGACCGTGTTCTCGACTCAGGAGAAACAGATCGGCGAGGACGCAAACAACAAGGCTGAGTTCCGCGAAGCGCGCGCGGGCCGTTCGGTGAGCGGGGTGAGCTATCGCGAGACCTTCGAGTCGGTCGACAGCGTGCTGCGCAATCGCCACATGCTCGCGTCCTACATCCCGATGCGCGAGACTTCGACTTCTCCCGTCGCGGGCGTGTTCGAAGTCTATTCCGACGTCACCGACCTGATGGCGAATCGCGACACGATGCAGTGGCGGATGATCGCGGTCGTGCTCGCCTCGCTGGGCACCCTGTACCTGTTCCTCTATGGCGTGGTGCGTCGCGCCGACGCCATCATCGCGCGCCAGGCGCAGGAGAGCGCGCAGCGCGAGGAAGTGATCCGCCACCAGGCCCATCACGACGGGTTGACCGGCCTGCCCAACCGCGCGGCCTTTGCGGAACAGATGACACTGATCCTCGGCGACGCGGCACGCCATGAGCGCAAGGCAGCGGTGATGTTTGTCGACCTGGATGGGTTCAAGATCGTCAATGACACCCTGGGACACGCCGCCGGCGACGAAGTGCTCAGGCAGGTCGCCAAGCGCATTCGCGCCTGCCTGCGCGCCACCGACGTGCTGTGCCGCATGGGCGGTGACGAGTTCACGATCGTCGCGCCGGAAATTTCCAGCCCCGACGACAGCGCCAGGGTCGCAACACGCCTGATCGAAGCCGTCTCGCAGCCGATGGCGGTGAATGACAAGGAAGTGACGGTGGGCGCAACGGTGGGGATCGCGATCTACCCCGACGACGGCGCCACCGCCGAGATTCTCTTGAAACACGCCGACGCGGCGATGTACAGCATGAAGGCGCAGGGTCGCGGCAGCTACGCATTTTTCCGTGCGCAGATGAACGAAGACGTCGCGCGCCGCGTCGAGCTCCAAGGCGCGCTGCGCGAGGCGGTGCGCATGGGTGAGTTCGCCTTGTACTTCCAGCCGCGCGTGGATGCGGCAACGAACCGCACGGTCGCGCTCGAGGCGCTGCTGCGCTGGGTCAGTCCGGCGCGCGGCGTGGTCAGCCTCGGTGAATTCATCGACGTTCTCGAACACAGCGGGTTGATGGTCGGCGTCGGCGAATGGGTGCTGCGCACGGCGTGTCGCCAGGTGGCTCAGTGGCGCGCCGAAGGCAGCTCGGCGCTACGGGTTTCCGTCAACGTCTCGCCGTTGCAGTTTCGCCAGCCAGGCTTCGTGCCACTCGTGCGGCGCATCCTCGACGAATGCCACGTGCACGCATCGTGGGTCGAGCTCGAATTGACCGAATCGCTGCTGATCGAAGACTTCGAGCAGGCGCGCCGCACCCTCGTCGAGTTGAAACAGTTGGGCGTGAGCATTTCGATCGACGACTTCGGTTCTGGCTACTCTTCGCTGAATTACCTGCGCCATCTGCCTGCTGACTATCTGAAGATCGATCGCAGCTTCGTCGCCGAAATCGCCACCGATGCACGCGCGCGCGCCATCGTGACGGCGGTCGCCCAGCTGGCTCACTCGCTGCAAATGAAGGTCGTTGCCGAGGGCGTGGAAACGCAGGCGCAGGCCGATTTCTTCCGCGGCATCGCCTGCGCCGAATTGCAGGGCCACCTGTTCAGCAAGCCGCTTGCGCCGGCGGAGCTCGAACGCTTCCTGGCCGCCGGTCACGCAGCGCCGGCCACGCCGAGGCGCGAACCGCTCGAAACGATCGAACACGCCTGACGGTCAACGAATGGCCGCCCGGCCCGGCGCAATCACCGTTCGTACCACGCCCTGCCCCAGGCTCACCAGCCCGACCGCGCAGATGAGCAGCGCGGCCGGGAAACCCAAGCCATGCACGAGCGCGCCGAACAGCACCGGCCCGAGGCCTTGGCCCGCGAAGAAACCGCAGGCGAACAATGCCACCGCCGAGCCGCGCGCGGTAGGCGCGATTTCCGTCGCCTCGGTTTGCAGCGAGTTGTGCAGCATGTAGTAGCTGCCGCCGGCGAGCAGCATCGCCGGCACCGCGAGCCACCAGACCTGCAGCGCGGCGAGCGCTGCGTAAGCAGCGGCCGCGGCGCATGAGCCGACGACGCACATGCGCCGCACGCCCAGCCAGGCGATCAAGCGCCGCACCGTCAGCGCATAGGCCAAGCCGCCGATGCCGAAAGCGCCGAGCACCAGGCCGGCCTGCGTGGGCGCGGCCTGCGCCGTGCTGCCGGTGCGCTCGATCAGGAACTGCCCGACGTGCGGAAACGCACCGAACACGAAAATCGCTTCCAGTACCACAGCGCCGTACAACCACAGCGCTTTCGGGTTATCGAAGACGCGCCCATAGAGCGCGGCAAACGAGACGCGTGGGCTGCCCGCCGCGGGCCGGGCGAGATGCTCGGCGGGCATTGCGCCCCAGGCCAGCGCCGCGGCCGCCAAGCCCGTTCCCGCAGCGATCAGCAGCGCAAAGCGCCAGCCGAAGGCATCGTTCGCGAAGCCGGCGAGACTGGAGCCGAGCATCTGCCCGGTGATGATCGCCAGCAGCAGGCGCCCGATCGTCACCTGGCGCTCGTGC
Organism: Burkholderiales bacterium; assembly: GCA_031419535.1. Taxonomy (GTDB): domain Bacteria; phylum Pseudomonadota; class Gammaproteobacteria; order Burkholderiales; family Burkholderiaceae_C; genus JAEMQF01. Next base: position 3,750 of record JANOLA010000853.1, read on the forward strand.
AACGCGTAGTCGTCGCCGATACCGGCCAGCACGAGCGGAATCAAGCCGCCGGCAAACACACCGGCGATCACGCGCGTGGCCAGCAGCGCCTCGAAGCTCGGCGCCACGCAACCCAGCAGCAGCGCGATCGACATGGCCGCCACGCACACTTGAATGCAGCGCGGCTTGCCGAAGCGGTCTCCCAGCGGCCCGAGAAACGGCTGCGCCATGGCATAGGGCAGCGCGAAGGCAGTGCTCAGCAGCGCGGCGGCGGCTGGGGTCACGCCGAACTGCAGCGCAATCGGCAGGACCAGCGGGTCGACGATGCGCAGCGCAAAACCGCTGGCAAAGGCGCAAGCGGCGAAGACGAGAAAGACCTGGGGCATCGGCGGGGTCGAAGTCGGCAAGCCGCGAAACGCCGCAATGGCGTCGCGGGCCATGGGCCAACAAGGCGCGCTCAGGTCTTCGCCGACTTCTTGTCCGCCTTCTTCGCGGCTTCCACGTTCTGCGCCTTCTTCACCTTTTTCTCGGCGGGCGTGGGCTTCGCTGCGCCGGCTTTGGCCGCCTTGGGTTCCTTCGCCTCCTTGGGCGGCTTGGTTGCCTTCGGGGCCTTGGGCTTCACCGGCTTGGCGGCTTTCACCACCGGCGCAGCCCTGACCTTGGGAGCCTTGGCCGCGGCCTGGCGCGCGGCGCGCGCTTCTTTGAGGGCGCGGCGCTCTTCCAGCAGTTCGCTCTCAACCGGCGATCGCGCCGGGTCCGTGCCATGGGAGTGTTGCCGGCTCAGCGTCGCCAGATGCAGCCTCACGCCGTTCTTCTCGATCTGTCGATTCAGGGTTGCGGTGCGGATCGGCATGAGCCTGCTTCCAAAGTTGAATGAGGCGTAAATGTAGGTCAGGTCGACTAGGATGGCGTCCCCCTCAAGAATACGGAGACCGTTCCATGCGCTCCATGCACCCGATCCACCTCTTGCACGCCAGCACCGCCGTGGCGCTGGCCTGCGCTGCGCTCGTCACGCCAGCGCACGCCACCGAGCCGGCGTCACTGCTCGCCAAGACCGCGAAGCAGATCCCCGCGCCGCCGTGGGCCAAGGGCGACCAGAAAGGCATGGGCAACACCCAGG
>JANOLA010000854.1:0-11166 GCA_031419535.1 Burkholderiales bacterium
ATTTCAACCATCGTCTCGTACATCCAAAGCAATTTTTCCTTGCTGGCTTGCATGTTCATCTCCTCAAAGGAACGGTTGAGCTGAACCCGCGGCCTTGTGCCGCTGCGGATTCAGTGTGGGCAAAAGCGAACATTAGGCGCGAAACCGCGTCGCGGTTTGATCCGCGTCAAAGGCGCGAGGCCTTGCCTGGCGCCGAGCCACACTGACAAGCGACCCACCGGCATCACCAGGTAGATCGAGGTCAGAACGAAGACTTCGCCGGCGACGCCCAGCAGGTAGAGCAGCGCGCCGGACAATCCGCCGAGCGACCAGCGTCGCCCCAGGAATTCGACCGATTCCTGGCCCATGGCCTGCAGGCTGCCCGCCACCAGCGTCACCAGCAACAGGCCGATCCCGAGGGACAGGATATGGCCGTACGGAATCAGGGCCGAGACGAGGAAGTGGCGCCCCCCGGATCGCCACCCGATGATGAAACTCTCTGATGCCAGGCGCGGCAGCGCGTTAAACGCCCGGGTGCGCCAACTGCCCCGCCCTTCGATGATGCGCACCCGCGGCGCGGCGCCTTTCATTCGCAGCCCAGTCAGCCACCTTCCAGTTGAAGCGCGATCGCGCGGCGCGCCGCCTCGCGCAGCCGCACCGCCTGCGCGAAAACATCGCTCGCATCGCCGGCAGGCGAGATGGGTTCGCCGATGTGAACTTCAAGATTCGCGCGCCGCGGCCAGAGGCCGATGTTGGGCAAGACATCGCGATTGCCCCGCAGCGCCACCGGCACCACCGGCACGCCGGCACGCGCCGCCGCGAGGAATGCCCCCAGGTGAAACGGCAGCAGCCCGGGACGGGCGACGAAGGTGCCTTCCGGAAAAACGGCGAGCGAGCGACCTTGCGTGACGCCTTCGGCCAAGCGTGTCGCATCGGCGACGCTGCGCTGGGCGTCGAAACGCTCGACGAACAACGCACCCAGGCGCGACAGGTAGATTCGCGCAATGAATTGATCGTGCAACTCCCGCTTCGCGACGAAGCCGAATTGGCGCGGCAACGCGGCGACGAGGATCGCGCCGTCGAGGTAACTGCCATGGTTGCTGACGAGCACACACGGCCCGTCGGGCAGGCGCTCGACGCCGCGCACATCGAGCGGCGTACCGCTCAGGCGCAGCAGCGCACGTGCCGCCGCATGGCTGACGCGCCAGGCCGCCGCCGGGCTGCGCGTGCACGCCGTGAGCAGCCAGGTCGGCGGCGCGAGCACGCAGAACAAGCCCCAGGCACGCAGCCCGTACAGAACGCGACCGATGGCCTCGCGCAGCGCGCGCAGGCGCGGCGCCCATGCGCCGAGCGCCAGCCGCAGCACTTGTTGGCGCGGTGTCGCGACCGGCGCGCCGATCTGCCCCGACTCGACGAGCGCGCGACACGCCGAGCGCCGCACCTTGCCACTCGAAGTTTTGAGCACGCTGTGCGGCGGTGCGAGCACGATCCTGTCCGGCGGCTCGCCGATCGCGCCGAACACCGCGCGCGACACCGCCTCGCGCAGTTGCGCCTGCGCCGCCGCATCCAGGCTGCGCACTTCGGCCAGCACCACCAGGCGTTCCGTGCCGCTGGCCGGGTCCGGGCTGCCGAACACGGCCACACAACCCTTGCGCACCCCGGCCACCGCGCTCACCGCGTCTTCGATTTCCTGCGGGTACAGGTTGCGCCCGCCGCGGATGATGATGTCTTTAACGCGGCCGGTGATGTAAACATCGCCACCGGCCCGGTAGGCGCGGTCGCCGGTGTCGAGCCAACCGTCGTGGAACAACTGCGCCGAGAGCTCGGGGTTGCGAAAATAGCCGTGCGTCGCCGACGGGCCGCTGAACTCGAGCCGGCCCTCGACGCGCTCGCCCAGATCAACGCCGGCGTCGTCGACGATGCGGATCGCGTGCCCCGGCAGCGGGCGACCGCAGGCGACGAAGCGCAGCGAGCTAGCGTCGCCCGGCGCCGCTGGCACGGCGCGATGCTCCTGCGAGAACGCGAGGCGCTGAATAACGTCAACCAGCGGCGCGCGCCCGAGCGGCGGAAACAGCAGGCCGACACACGCTTCGGCCAGGCCATACACCGGCGCGAGCGCCTCGGGCCGCAGGCCGCAGGCGCCGAAACGCTCGCCGAAACGTTGCACCGTCTCGGGGTTGACCGCCTCGGCCCCATTGAACGCCAGGCGCCACGCACTCAAATCCAGGCCCACGAGATCGATGTCGGCCATGTGCTTCAGGCACAACTCGTAGGCGAAGTTCGGCGCTGCCGACAACGTGCCGCGGTAACGCGTCAGCGCCTGCAGCCAGTGCGCCGGCCGCGCCAGAAACGCGAGCGGCGACATCACGACCAGCGGGAACCCGACGTAGAGCGGCGCGAGCCAGGCGCCGATCAGCCCCATGTCGTGGTACAGCGGCAGCCAACTGACGAACACATCGCGCGGTGTCGCTTGCGATGCCTTCGCCATGGCGCGGATGTTGGCGAGCAGGTTCGCGTGCGTCAGCGCCACGCCTTTGGGGTTGCCGGTGCTTCCTGACGTGTACTGGATGAAGGCGATGTCGTCGGCGCGCACCGCCACCGGTGCCGGCGCACCGCCCTGCGCCGCGAGTTGCTGCACTGTCACCACATGGCGCAGCCCGGGAACGCGCGCTTGCAGCAGGCGCGCCACCACCATCGCCTCGGGCAGGGTGATCAGCACACAGGCCATCGCGTTGGCGAGGATGCCGGTGTGGCGCAATACATGGTCTTCGAGCTGCGAGGCGCGCGCGGGCGGGTAGATCGGCACCGGAATCGCCCCCGCGAGCAGGATGCCGAAGTAGGCGCCGAAGTACTCGGGCGACGTCGGCAGCATGATCGCCACACACTGGCGCGGCCGCACCCCGGCGCGCTGCAGGCCCGCCGCGACCGCCGCGGCGGACGATCCGAGCTGGCGGTAACTGATAGCGTGCTCGGTGTCGCCCTCCAGGCAGATCACCTGGGTCTGGTCGGGGTGTGCCTGAAGATGCCAATTGAGCACATCGACCAGCGTGTTTGCCGCCGCTGGCGAATCGTCGTGCGACGCGGCGCCGCCCGCTGCGGCCACCGGTAGCAGCGTGGCCGGCACCGCGCGCTGCACACTGCCCGTTGCCGCGAACGTCGAACCGGCCGGCGGCGCAGGCGACGCCACGGCCGCGGCGCGCTGCACCGCATCGAGCAAATCGCCGACGGTTTCGCTGCGCTGCAACGTGTCTTCCGGCAAGGCGATACCGAACTCGCGCTCGGCGCGCAGCAGCAGTTCCATGCGCGCCAGGCTGTCCAGGCCGAGGTCGCGGTCGAGCACGCTTTGCAGCGTCACCGGTGGCATGCCCGGCGCGTCGGCGTGCAGGTCGCGCAAGGTGGCCTGGACGATGGCCAGCAAGGCAGACTCGGCAACGCCCACACCGCCCGCTTGGCCGGGAGCTTGGGCCTTTGTCGCTTCAACCATGGTTCATTGCGCTGCTCGCATTTGTGCGAGCATGCATGATGATCGAGCGGCGCCTGGAATTGCCCCTACTGGGCGCTCGGCCGATCGCCTGCTTGATCCCGCGCAAGCGCATGCGCATGCATTGTCAGCGCGAGCCCGCGCCCAACACGTCAGGATGCCAGCCTCATGCACGACGGCGAGAAACTCAACGCATTCACCCACCTCGGCGGCGCGCTGCTGGCGCTGGCCGGCGCGGTGCTGCTGATCGTGCTTGCCGCGCTGGACGGCGACCCATGGAAGATCGTCAGCGTGTCGATTTACGGCTTCACGCTGGTCTTGCTGTACAGCTTTTCCACGCTGTACCACAGCCTGCGCGGGCGCGCGAAAGACGTGCTGCAACGGCTCGACCACCAGGGCATCTATCTGCTCATCGCCGGAAGCTACACGCCGTTTTGCCTGGTCACGATGCGCGGGCCCTGGGGCTGGTCGATGTTCGGCGTGGTCTGGGGCCTGGCCCTGCTCGGCAGCCTGCAAGAGTTCTGGGCCAAGCCCGAACCGCGTATTTTGTCTGTCGTGATTTACGTCGTGATGGGCTGGGCCGCCATCGTCGCCCTGCTCCCCTTGTACCGCGCGTTAGGGCCGGCCGGTTTCGCCTGGGTCGTGGCGGGAGGCCTGCTCTACACCGTCGGCATCGTGTTCTACGCGCTCGACAAGCGCATGACGCATGCGCATGGCGTCTGGCACCTGTTCGTGCTGGCCGGCAGCGCGGCGCACTATGTGGCGATTTTTCGCTACGTGCTGTGATCGACTCAGTGCGGCAGATACTGCGTCACCCACACCCAGAAAGCCCCGATGCCCCATCCCAAGCGTCCATCCTCCTCCGACCTGCGCGGCGCGGTGCGCCTGGCCACCGACGCCACGACCGGCCTGACCGACCTGGTCGAAGTGATGCACGAACGCATCGCGCGCATTCCGGGTCTCAGCGCGCCGGCGCCGGATGGCCGAACCGGCGGCGTCACCGGCCTCGTCTACAAGTCGATCCGTGGTGTCACGCGGATTGTGGGTGGCAGCCTGGACGCCTTGCTCGCGCTGCTCGCCCCGGCGCTGAGCCCGCAGGACACGACTCCCGAGCGCGAAGCCATCGTCGCCGCGTTGAATGGTGTGCTCGGCGACTATCTTGCGGTGTCAAACAACCCGCTGGCCACGACGATGGCGCTGCGCAGCGGCGGGCGCGCGCTGCCGCTGGAACGAGACCCTCTCGCGGCACGCCTGCCCGATGCGAACGGCAACCTCCTGGTGCTGCTGCACGGCCTGTGCATGAACGATCTGCAGTGGTCGCGCGTCGGCCACGACCATGGCGCGCTACTTGCGCGCGACCTCGGTCTGACGCCGCTCTACCTGCTCTACAACAGCGGGCTTCACATTTCGATTAACGGCCATGCGCTGGCACAGTTGCTGGAGCGCCTGCTCGACCATTGGCCGCGGCCGGTGCAACGCCTCGTGCTGCTCGGCCACAGCATGGGCGGCCTGCTCGCGCGCAGCGCTTTGCACTACGGCTTGCAGGCGGGACACCGCTGGCCACGGCGCGTGAGCGACATGGTGTTCCTCGGCACGCCGCACCATGGCGCGCCGCTCGAGCGCGCCGGCCACTGGGTCGACATCGTGCTCGGTGCGACGCCCTACGCCGCGCCGTTCGCGCGCCTGGGCAAGGTGCGCAGCGCCGGCATCACCGACCTGCGCCACGGCAATCTGCTGGATGAGGATTGGGTCGGGCGCAACCGATTCGCGCGCGGCCCGGACCGGCGCCAGCCCGTGCCGTTGCCGGACTCGGTGCGCTGCTTCGCCGCAGCCGCGTGCCTGGGCCAGCACAGCGACGCCCTGAAGGGCCGCCTGCTTGGCGACGGACTCGTGCCGCAGGACAGCGCCATGGGGTGCCACGCCGACCCGGCGCGCGCGCTCGGTTTTCGCGAAGACCGGCAATGGGTCGGCTACGGCATGAGCCACCTGGACCTCTTGAGTCGGCCGGAAGTGTTCGCGCAATTGGAACGATGGTTGGCTTGAGGCGCTGTGCCGGCGGAGCGACCGGCGCTTGCTCAGGCCGGTCGGGCGTGCGACCTCCGCGCCTGGATCCGGGGAAACGCGGCGAAGGCCACCTGCCCCGCCAGCCCCAACGCGTGCGGCAGCTGCGCGTACATCGACAGGTGTTCCGCCAGGCTGCGGCTGGACAGCAAGGTGGAGATTGCGGTCTCGCCCAGCATCAGCAGCGCGAAAGCGACCGCCCCCATCCCCGCCGCTTCGGCCGACGACAAGCGCAGAAGTCGCAGGATGCGTGCACTGACCAGCCACGCGAAGCCCAGGATGATGGGCAGTTCGACCAGCACGGCGAGCAGCGGCCCGATGCGCGGCAGCAGCACCAGCGTGCGCAGCACGCCCAGCACGAAGCCGGCAGCGAAAACTGCGGCGAAGTAGAGTGCGCCGGCGCTCAGGGATTGCATCGTGGACAGTCGCGTGCGTGAGGCGCCGAAGTATCGACGTCACGCCTCACGGGGTCGCATCGGCAAGACCCACTTGCTGTGCAAGAACGTCTCGCCGCAGGATTTCCCGCGCCCGCAGCGGTTCCTCGAACAGCGGGCTGTGGGCTGAGTTGTGGAAGGTGCAAAAGCCCTTCACCGGGGCATCGAGCCGCAGGAAGAAGTCGCGGGCGAGCTCGTGGTTCGTTGTGTAGTCATGCCGGCCGATGAAGAAGTACGCCGGGATCTCGAGCCGGCCCACCCGGTCAGCCAGGTCGGTACGCAGAACCTCGTCCCACAGAAACTTTCCAGACCAGGCCATGCCGCGCCACACGGCGATCTTCTCGCTCAGGGTGTAGGCGCGGCAGCGCCACACAGGCAGGAAGACCCCCGTGATCACCGAACGCATGTCGCGCGTGGTGCCGACGCCCAGGCCGTGCATCGCATCGTCGCGCACGCGCATCCAGGCGTCGGAGAGGCCTTCCTTCAGGCTGACCGGGGCTGCCTCGAGCCGGCGCACCATCGCCGTGTCGCCCCGGGCCCGGTAGTCCTTGAGCAGTTGGGCATGCGCCGCCACCTCGGAGCGCATCTGGTGGGACACCTGCCCCATCCCGATATAGGCGTGAAAGCGGTCGGGCGCTCTGGCCGCGACCTGGATGCCCAGGAAGCTGCCCCAGGAGTGGCCGAGCTTCACGAACTGCGCGCTGGACGACTCTGCCTGATGGATAGAATTCGGAGCAAGGTGCCCACCGTACTCGTTGCCCACCAGCCCCCGTTTGAACCGCTTGAGCGCCCGATCCAGGTCGGCGTTCGCGCAGTCGATCATCTTGACCGCCTCAAAGCCGCTGGCTTCGAGCTTGACGGCCACATCGTCGGCGTCGTTGCCGGGATTTTTGAGTTTGCTGCTGCCTTCATAGGCAGCATTCCCGATCACCAGGGCAGTCAGGAGTCGGCTCATGCCGTGGCCGCCCGGAACGCTGCCTGGACGGCATGCACCAGCGACGGGTGCAGGGTGCCGAGCTTCGGTGTCTGACCGTGTGGCGCCGCCGGAGGAACCGAGAACCACTCGGTCGTGTACGGCAGGTCGAGGGCTTGTTTCAGGTCGAACTTGGTGTCGTAGCTGAGGCCTGCGGCCTCATAGGCCGATGGATTGCGATCACGCAGGATCGAGAACTCGCCCCGGTACAGCGTGGTGCTTCGCTGGCTGGTGCCATAGGCGACGCGCACCGTGAACTGCGGTGCATCGTCATCGAAGACGGCCAGGATCAATGCAGGTCGGGGTTTTGAGCGGGGGTGGATGTCGTCAGGAAAGTGGCACCACACGATCTCGCCGGCGGTGGGCTCGGCCCACCACTGCGATGTCATGCGGGCACCACCTCGAAGAGGCTGGACCGCATTGATTTTTTCTTGCCTTGTGGCACGCGCTTCTTGATCTGTCGGATTTGAGCGGCCGTCAGCGGGCCCTCGTCGGCCTCGTATTGAGGCAGCAGCCTGACCGCCATGTCATGCAGGGCCAGATGAATGGCCTGGGTCTCATCGACGCCCAGGCGTTCCGCGAGACGCTTCGCGGTGTCGCGGGTCACGCCGGTCGTGCTGTCTGCGAGGCGGTAGCGAAATGCGATCTGATCAGCGGTGCTGCGGGTGGCCATGACGAGACTTTGAAGCTTGGATATCTTGAAGATATCCAATGTCGTTGAGTCTGTCAAGGTCAGGCGCACCATCGGCGCGCTCCGACAAACTGCCCTCGATGTGCCGGCCCGCGTCATCCACCAGCGGCGGGGGCGACCGGGGCTCCAGGCGAGCAGAACCCCAGCCAGACCGAGCAGCCCCAAAAGGATCAGCAGCACCAGCGCGGTCATGAGGCGGGAGGACCGGGGTGCGATCGTCATGGCCTGGCTGCCGAGGTGAGCAGCTGGACGATCTCGGCACGCACCGCTTCGTGATGCCCTACGAGCAGATGGCCGCCACTGTCAAAGCTCATGAACTTCGCACCGGCGATGCGGCCGGCGGTGTACTGCGCCGCGGCGTAGGTGCCGAAGCCATCGTCGCGCGCGCTGACGACGAGCGTCGGCACGCGGATGGACTCCAGCGCATAGGGGCGCAGGCTCTTGCCCAGCCGCGTGTCGTCGCGCAGCCCGGCGGCGCGGCTGGACACCGGCAGGATGCGATCCGCCAGGTCGTTCACGCGGGTGCGCTCCGGTTCACTCGCGGCCGCCACCTGCTCGGGCGGTGTGGCGAGCACGTGGCGAATGAGCGGGTCGCGTGCCACCTGCAAGCCGGTCCAGAACAGGAAGTCCGAGCCGAGCAGGCGCAGCAGCAGTGCGTCTTTGTCGTCGGACACCGGTGGTGCGGAATCGGCCACCGACCCAGGCTTGTAGGCGATGGGAACGATCAGCACCAGGGCGCTGACGCGGTCGGGATGACGGATCGCCGTCTGCATCGCCGACGGGCCGCCGGCAGAGACGCCCATCACGGCGGCCTTCGGTATGCCCAACGCGTCGAGCAAGCAGACATGCGCATCGGCCTGCGCCTGCGGTGAGGCATCGGCGGGCCGCGGCGTGCGCAGGTAACCGAAGCGCGACATCGCGATCACGCGCACGCCCTGCTGCACGAGCGGCCGTGCCCAGGCCATGCCTTGGTCATGGCCGCCGCCGCTGCCGTGAATCATCAGCAGCGGAATGCCATCACCTGCTTGCTGGACTTCGATCGGGCCGCAGCGCGTGGCCATCACCACGCTGCCTTGCGCTGCGCGTTCGGCGGCGATGGTCAGGTCTTGTACGAAGCGCGATCGGATCAGCAGCGTTGCGACCAGGACGACCGCGACGACGACGGCGAGCACGGTCATCACGCGCTTGCGCTTCATGGCTGCTGCGCACGGCGCCCATGAACGAGCGCACGACGCGCCCACGCCGCGGCGCGCAGCGCCGCAGGCAGGCACAACATGGCACCCACCACGGCCAGAACCAGCGCAAAGTCGGGTGCAAAGGCCGAGAGGATTGCCGGGCTCAAGCCCATCACCTGCAAGGCGACAGCCATGGCGATGGCCAGCAGCAGCATCAACACCGACCCCACGGCGCGTCGCATCCGCGTGGCCCACCAAACCAGCACGGCCATTCCGACGACAACAAGCGCGGCCGCCGCATTGAGCGGTCGATAAGCCTCGCGCAGGCTCGGCCCCTGCGGCACCGCTTGGCCGCGCAGCAGGTTCACCACACCGATCGGCAAGCGGCTCATCACCGCGTTGACCTCGTTGAGGGGCAACTCGGTGTTGGCGTTGATCAGCAACACCACGGCCTGTTTCGTTTCCGGCAGCAGCACCATCCACGCCGCGAAAGACGCCAGGTTGCCCAGGTGCCAGCGCGCGTCGGCCGCGGCGCCGAACGGGCCGACGAACCAGCCTTCGCCGTAACGGAACTCGAAGTCGGCCGACATCAGCTTCGAACGCCCGGGCGGCGACGTGGGGGCAAGCAGCTGTTCCACGCCCTGCGCCGACAACACACGACCGGCGGGTGTGGTGCCGCCGGCTACCAGCATCTGCAGATAACGCCCCATGTCGCCGGCGCTGGCCACCAGGCTGCCGGTCGGCGCAAAGCCGGGCAGCAGGCTCACATGCTGGGCCACGGGCCTGCCGAACCACATGCGGTGCAGAGCAGTCATTCCCGCTTGGCGCGCGGCGTCGTGGTCGGTGTGGCTGTGGGCCATCCCCAAGGGCCGCAGCACCTGCTCATGCACCAGCTCTTCCCAGGGCCGGCCGGTCACCGCTTGCAACACGGCGCCGAGCAGCACGAAGTTGAGGTTGCTGTATTCGAAGCGTTCGCCCACCGGGCGGTTCAGAGACACCGCGCCGAGCCCGCGCGCCAGTTCCTCGATGCTGGCGCTGCTGCCTTGCAGCAGCGGCGCGATGCCGTCGGCGCGCGAGAAGCCGCTGGTCTGGTTGAGCAGGTGGCGCAGCGTGATGCGGGCCGAAGCCTGCGTATCGGTGACGCGAAACCACGGCAGGTAGCGCTGCACCGGCGCATCGGCGTCGAGCTGCCCGGCGTCAATGGCCTGGCGCACGAGCAGCGCGGTGAACGATTTGGTGAGCGAGCCGATCGGGAACGGCGTCTCGGCGCTGATCGCCTTGCCCAACCCGTCGTCGCCGAAGCCGCGCACATGCGGCGCGCCGCCCTCGGTCACGATCGCCAGCGCGATGCCCGGGATGCCCGAGGCCTGCCGTTCGCGCTCGACGAAGGCGTCGATGCGCTCACGCAGCGCGGCATCGAAGGCCGGCGGCTGCGCCAGCACCTGCCCCGCCATGACGCAGCACCACAGCACCGCCACTCGCAGGCCATAGCTCGGCGCGGGCCCGTCCGGCAGCATCACGTGCACGAAGTTGAGCGCCTTGTTGTAGAGCGTGTGCGACCGAAGGCGCGATCAAGCCTCGACCAGCACCGCGTCCAGCGGGCGCCGCAGGCTGTGCGGCGACGTCGGCCCGGTGCCGTAGCGAACAATCAATTGCACATGATGCTGCGGCACGCCCAGCCAGGCCTGCAACTGCGGGCGCAGGCTGCGTACCTCGACGGGCTGGTTGATGAAGGCGTTGCGAATGTCCAGCGCGGCGGCCTGCAGCGCGAAGCGCTCGTAGGCCCGGCCCACCGCCATCCAGGCGGCCTTGTCGTCACGCTCGGCGATGAAGACGACGATGCCCGCCGAGCTGCGGATCACCTTGGCGTCGATGTCCGCCTGCTTCGAGCCCGACGCGATGAAGCGCAACAGGAATCGGCCGAACCAGCCGGGAATCGAAGGCTGCCCGCTCACGGCGCCGGCCAGGCCGTCGCCAGCGGCGACCGCGTCGGCTTCATTGAAGCGAACCCACTCGCGCAGTTCGTTGACGAAGCCCGGGTCTTCGAATTGCGCGACGTTGCCCTGGCGCACGTAGTCAATCATGGCCTCCTTCTGCGGCGCCGACTCCAGAAACAGCGGCGTCACACCCGCCATTGAAGCGGCCGTCAGCAGCGCGGCCTGCGCTGATGCCGCGATCGGCTTGGCGTCATAAGGCGTGCGCGTGCAGCGCCTCTTGAGGAAACGCACGGCCGCCCGAAGTTTGCTCAACCCCCTCGGGGGGCGGCCGCCGCAAGGCGGCGGCCTGGGGGCGCTCTCAAGAATCGCCGCCGCCAGGTTGTCGCGCTGCGCCGCCGCCGAGCGCTCAAAAGCGACGAGCACGGCGTCTTGCGC
>JANOLA010000855.1:0-4594 GCA_031419535.1 Burkholderiales bacterium
CGCCAGCGCCAGACCGTGGCGCGCGGCGCGCTCGCGCACCAGCGTCATTGAGTTGTCGAGCAGCATGCCCAGGTCGAAGCTCGACAGTTCCAATTCCATGCGCCCGGCTTCGATCTTGGAGAGATCCAGGATGTCGTTGATCAGCGACAGCAGGTGGTGCCCGGAGGAGTGAATGTCCATCAGGTACTCGAGTTGCTTGTCGTTCACGTCGCCGAACATCTTCTCCGTGAGCACTTCGCTGAAGCCGATGATGGCGTTGAGCGGCGTGCGCAGCTCGTGGCTCATGTTGGCGAGGAACTCCGACTTGTGTTTGTTCGCCACTTCGAGCTGGCGGCTCTTGTCTTGAATCTCGTGGAACAGCTGCGCGTTCTGGATCGCGATCACGGCCTGGTCGGCGAAGGTCTTGAGCAGGCCGAGTTCCTTGTCGCTGAAGCCCACGCTTGTATTGCGCGTCACGTACAACGAGCCCACAGCGCGTTCTTCCCACGCCATCGGTGCGAACGCCTGCGAATAGGTGCCCAGACCCATCTTTTGCGCCGCACCGCGCACGCCACTGGGAACGTCGGCTCCGCCGAGTACGTCCGGGTAGTAGAGAAGGCGGCGCTCGCGAATGCTGCGTTCAAATTCGCCGGCTGCCTGCGGCGCGGCAAAGTAGGCCTCGATCTGCGCCCGCGTCGCGCCACGGTGCGCGCCCAGCCGCACCTTGCCGTCGTCGGCGATCAGCAGCACGCCTTGTTCGGAACTGTCGAACAGGTTGCTGCAGCTGAGCAAAATCTTCTCGAACACCGGCTGCGTGTCAGAGACCGAGCTGCTGATGACTTGCAGTACTTCGGCGGTGGCAGTTTGTTGTTCGAGCGCCTCTTTGGTTTCGTTGAACAGGCGCGAGTTCTGGATCGCGATCACGGCCTGGTCGGCGAAGGTCTTGAGGAGCGCGATTTCTTTGTCGCTCAAAGGACTGACGATGTCGCGGGCGACGAGGATCGCGCCGATGCCTTGCCCTTCCCACAGCATTGGCGCAGCCGCGAACGATCGCGTCCCCGCCCCTCCGGCGACGCGGCGCGTGATCTCGGGTACTCCCTCGTCGGAGAGCACATCGGCGAAGCGAACGACGCGCCGCTCGCGAATCGCCAGGCCGCTCGACGAAGCTTCAAGCTGCATCGGGAAATGTGCCGCGATGGCCTCACGCCGCTTCGCCGAGCCGCCGTATGCGCCAAAGTTCAAGCGGCCGTCGTCGCCGACGAGATGGATCGTCACCGAACTTGCGGCGAACAATCGCATGCCGCTGTCGACGATGCGGTCGAACACCGGCTGCGTATTCGCCACCGAATTGCTGATGACCTGCAGCACTTCGGCCGTCGCGGTCTGCTGCTCCAGCGCCTCCTTGGTTTCGTTGAACAGGCGCACGTTTTCGATGGCGATGGCCGCCTGTTGGGCAAAGGTCTGCACCAACGAAATTTGGCCCGGCAAGAATCCGCGCGGCTCGGTGCGGTGCAGGAAGATTGCTCCATATGCGCCGCCTTCGCGCATCAACGGTACCGACAGGGTGGCGCGAAAGCCCAGGCGCTGCTGATTCAGCTTCGCGGCCGGGTACTCGGTGTCCAACAAAGGCAAATAGTCGGCGTAATGGAGCGTCGTGCGTTCGAGAATGGCGCGGCCTGTCATCGAGGTCCGTGCGAGTGGAATCGGATCGCCACGCAGCTTCATCGGCGCGCCGTCCGGCGTATGGCCAGCCCGCGAGTGCAACATGCCGTCGTGCACGAGAAATATCTGTGCGGCAGCGGCGTCGCACAGCAGCGCCGCACGCTGGGCGACGGCGTCGAGCACGGGTTGCACGTCGGTCGGAGAATTGCTGATCACCTTCAGGATTTCCGCGATCGCCGTCTGCTGCTCCAGCGCTTCCTTCGTCTCGTTGAACAGGCGCACGTTTTCGATCGCGATCACGGCCTGCGCCGCGAAGGTCTGCAGCAACTCGACTTCCTTGTCGGCGAAAAGCCCGGCCATGGCGCGATTCACCGAAATCGCGCCGACGACCTGCCGGTCACGCAACATCGGCACACTCAGCACGCTGCGAAAGCCCGCCGACTCGGCGATTTGCTTGATCGCGGACGAGACCTCGGGGTCGGCCAGCACGTCGGCGACGTTGACCACCGCACCGTCGCGAACCGCTCGCGCGCTGATCGATGCGCCACTCGGGCGAATCGGAAACGCCTTGCGTGCCGCGTCCACGCCTTGCGGATTGACCCCGAACAGGCTCGCGACGTGAATCCATTCACCGTCGAACCGCAATACCCAGCCGAATTCGGCGTGGGTGAGCCGTGCCGCGCGTTCGGCGATCACGTCGAACACCGGTTGCGTGTCAGTGACCGAGCCGCCGATGACCTTCAGCACGTCGGAGGTCGCGGTCTGGCGCTCCAACGCTTCCTTCGTCTCGTTGAACAGGCGCACGTTCTCGATCGCGATCACGGCCTGGTCGGCGAAGGTTTGCAGCAGCGCGATTTCTTCTTTCGTGAACGCGCGCGCCTCGCGCCGCCAAGTGAAGATCGTGCCGATCGCCTGGCCTTCGCGAATCATCGGCACGGCGAGCATCGCGCGAAAGCCGAAGCGGCGCTGGTGTTCACGCGCGTCCGGGTATTCGGTGTCGAGCAACGGAACGATGTCTTCGACGTGCACGGCGCGGCGCTCGAGGAAGGCGCGCCCGTTCACCAGCGTGCTCTTGACGGCGACGATGGTGCTCGGCCCGGGGTCGTCGCCCGGCTCGCGCGCGTAGCTGGCGCGTGGCCGCAGCGCCTCGCCATCCAACAGCAGCACCTGCGCGTGCATCGAGTTGCAAAGCACGCCGGCGCGTTCGGCCACCGCGTCGAGCACCGGCTGCACGTCGGTGGGCGATTCGCTGATGACACGCAGGATCTCCGAGGTCGCGGTCTGGCGTGCCAGCGCCTCCTGGGTCTCGTTGATCAGGCGCACGTTCTCGATGGCGATCACGGCTTGGTCGGCGAAAGTCGCGAGAAGCTCGGCCTGGCGCGGTGGCGTGGCACCGGGCTCGGGCCAGGCCAGCGAAAGCACCCCCAGCGGCGCGCCGTCTTTGAGCAGGGGAACGCCCAGCATGCGTCGCCAAGGCGCGGTCTGCGCGGTGATCGGGTCGTAGGCCGGATCGCTGAGCCGGTCTTCGATGACGACGGTTGCGCCGCGCAGGATCACGCGGCCGGTCAGCAACCCGGGGTTCGGCGGCCCGGGATAGAGCGTTTGGGCGTGGGCACGTGCTTCTTCGGACCAATTGCGATGCGCCACCAGGTGTAGCAACTTGCCGTCGTAGCGGAACACCGCCGCCATCGGGCTGCTGAACAGGTGGTGCGCGCTGTCCAGAATCGTCTCGAACACCGGCGCAACGTCGGTCGGCGATTCGCTGATCACACGCAGCACGCCGCTGATCGCGGTCTGGTACTCCAGCGATTCAGTCAACTCGGCGGTGCGTTCCTCAACCTTGTGCAGCGCTTCCTTGGTCTCATTGAAAAGGCGCGCGTTCTCGATCGCGATCGCAGCCTGGTCCGCGAACGTCTTCACCAGTGCGATCTGCTTGGCGCTGAAAGGGCGTACCTCCATGCGACGCAACAGGATCGCGCCGAACGCCTTGTCTTCGCGCAGCAGCGGTACGGCGAGCGTCGTCCGGTGTCCGAGGCGCGCCTGCATTTCTCGCGCCGTCGGGAATTCCGCTTCCGACACCGCGGCAAGGTCCTCGATATGCACGGCCTCGCGGTCGATGATGGCTCGCCCGGTCACCGTGCCCCGGGAATACGGCATCGTTTCACCAAGATTCAGTGAGGGAGAGAGCCCGGCGCCCGCGACCAGCCTCAGGACATCGCCCTGCGCGAAGAAGATTCGCGCGTCCGGAGACTCGCACAGCTGCGCAGCATTGCGCGCCACCGCAGTGAGAACCGGGGTCATGTCCGTCGGAGAACCAGCGATCACGCGCAGGATTTCGCTGATCGCGGTCTGCTGCTCCAGTGCCTCCCTGGTCTCGTTGATCAGGCGCGTGTTCTCGATCGCGATCACGGCCTGGTCGGCGAAGGTCTTTAGAAGCTCCTGCTGGCGTCTGGGCGTCGGCCCCGGATCGGGCCACGCGACGACGATTGCGCCCAGCGCCGCTCCATCCTTGAGCAGCGGCGCGCCGATCATGCGGCGCCAATGCCCGGCTGATGCCAACTGCCGGTCATAGCCGGGGTCGTGCAGCGCGTCCTCCTGGATCTGCAAGGCACCCGACAGGACGACGCGGCCACTCATCATTGCCGGATTCGGGGGGCCCGGGTACAGCCTGCGCGCATCGTCGATCGCCTCTTGCGGCCAGTTGCGCGTGGCGACCAGATGCACGAGCCGGCCGTCGTAGCGGAACACCGCCGCCATCGGGCTGCTGAACAGCCGGGTCGCACTCTCGAGGATCGCTTCGAACACCGGTGCCACGTCGGTCGGCGATTCGCTGATCACGCGCAGCACGCCACTGATCGCGGTCTGGTATTCGAGCGATTCGCTCAACTCCGCGGTGCGCTGCTCGACCTTGCGCTCCAACCCCGCATAAGACTCGGCCAATTGCTGCGTCATG
>JANOLA010000856.1:0-4493 GCA_031419535.1 Burkholderiales bacterium
AATCAGCGGCGGGCGTCGCGCAAGTGGGAGTCGGGGCTGTTCACCGCGACACGCGTGCCATTTTCCATCCACCTCTATCGGGGCGGCAGCGGCGAGCGAGTCCTCAATGACCTGGACGCCGGGGTCGAAACGCGCGAGCCGATCAACTGGGTCACTGCCGGCAATAACATCTTGCAGACCCGCGTCGTCCGGCCCGGCGTGCGGCGCGACCGCACCTGGGTGCCGCTGCGCAATCGGGGCTCCAAGATACGCTTCGTGCTGGAAAGCGAAATTCAAACCTTTGACGACGGGACAAGCTTTGTGTTCTTCCCGCCGCGCGTCAATTTCTACATCGACCGCGGCAAGGCAGTGCCGCCGCCAGCGCCGAGCGCGCCATAGGCCGCGCTCGTGCACGGCGTCGAGATCAGGGAGGCGCAGTCGGCAGGGAATTACCGAGGAGCCGTTCAACCCGTGCCACGACCTCGCGATGCGCGCAGTCAATAGGCCGTTCACCGCGGGCGCCCAAAGCCACGCCACCGAATTGACGATCGGAAAGGTGACGCCCACGCCAATCGGCAAGAGCTTGAGAGTCTTTCGATCATGCCCGCTCACCACGCATGCAAGAGCAGGCATACGCCCGGGTGCGGTCAGCCGATCTCCCGACCGGCCAACCACTCCTGCACGACGCAACGCGTCACGACACTCGCAACGTCGACGATGAACGCGGCGAAGTCGCCATGCGCCGCGTCGTCGGCGCGGTCGGAGATCGTGCGCAGCACGGCGAACGGCGTGTTGAAGGCGGCGCAGACCTGCGCGACCGCTGCGCCTTCCATCTCGACCGCCAGCGCGTCGGGCAAGGCGGCGCGCAGGGCGATGCTTTGCGCCGCGGTGGCGATGAAACGGTCGCCGCTGATGACCAGCCCTTCGTGCAGGCGCGGGGTGCGCGTGGCCTGGCTTGGCAATGCGCCGCGCTGAATGCCGCTGAATGCGCCGCGCTGAATACAGCGCAAGGCGGCGCTGTGCACGGCGTCCGACAACGCCGCGCTCGCGGCAAAACGCGAACAGCCGGTGAGCGGGACTTCGTAGCGCGGAAACAGCGGCGAGGCGTCGAGGTCGTGCTGCAGCAGCTCGCGCGCGAGCACCAAGTCACCGATCGCCACGCCGTCGCCCAGGCCGCCGGCAACGCCGGTGAAGACGAGTGCCTGGGCGTCGAATCGCTGGATCGCCAGCGTGGTCGTCAGCGCTGCTGCCACCTTGCCGATGCCGGTGAGCGCGAGCACCACGTCGTGGCCTTGGATGCGCCCGCTATGGAACTCACGACCGCCCAGGCGCACCTGCTGCGCGCTTTCGAGCAGGGGAAGCAGCGCGTGCAGCTCCTCATGCATCGCGCTGACGATGGCCAGCGGGCGCCCTTGCGACGCGCGCATCTCAAGCTGCGGGGGCTTTGTCGCGCAGCTCACGCCGCAAAATCTTGCCCACCGGCGTCTTCGGCAATTCGGTGCGGAACTCGACGATCTTCGGCCGCTTGTAGCCGGTGAGTTGCGCCTCGCAGTATTTGCGCACGTCGGCTTCGGTGACGCCAGGGTTGCTGCGCACGATGACGAGCTTCACCGCCTCGCCGGCTTTCGCGTCGGCCACGCCGACGGCGGCGCATTCGAGGATGCCGGGCATCTGCGTGACGACGTCTTCCACCTCGTTCGGGTAGACGTTGAAGCCGCTCACCAGGATCATGTCTTTCTTGCGGTCGACAATTTTGAAATAGCCGCGCTCGTCGACGACGCCGATATCGCCGCTGCGAAAGAACCCGTCGGCGGTCATGACCTTTGCGGTTTCGTCGTCGCGTTGCCAGTAGCCGGCCATGACCTGTGGGCCGCGGATGCAGATCTCGCCGGGCGTGCCGATCGGCACCTCATTGCCGTCGTCGTCGAGCAGCGTGAGTTCGGTGTTAGGCATCGGCAACCCGATGTTGCCGCTGTACGCCGTGCTGTCCACGGGATTGCAGGTGGCAGACGGTGAAGTTTCCGACAGGCCATAACCCTCGACGATCGGGCAGCCGGTTTTCTCTAGCCAAAGTTTCGCCGTCGCGCTTTGCACCGCCATGCCACCGCCCACCGAGATCACCAGGTGGCTCCAGTCGACGGTGTTGAATTGCGGATGGTGCGCCATCGCGTTGAACAGCGTATTCACGGCCGGGAAGCTGTGAAACCTGATGCCCGCGAGCTCTTTGAAGACGCTCGGCAAATCGCGCGGATTGGCCACCAGGATGTTGCAACCGCCCATGCGCATGCCGAGCATCATGTTCGTGTTGAAGCCGAAGATGTGATACAGCGGCAGCGCGCACACGGTGACGATCTGCTCGCCGGGCGGGATCTTCTTCAGCGCGGGTTGGTACCAGGCCTCGGCCTGCAGAATGTTGGCCACCAGATTGCGATGCAACAGCACCGCACCCTTGCTCACGCCCGTCGTGCCCCCCGTGTACTGAAGCACGGCGATGTCGTCCGGGCCCACGCTGGCGGGTGTGTACGCCTTGCCCGCGCCACGCGACACCGCATCGTTGAACTCGACCGCGCCCGGCAGTTGGTACGCCGGCACCATTTTCTTCACGTTGCGCACGACGTAATTGACGATCAGGCGCTTCGGAAAGCCGAGCATGTCGCCCAAGGCCGTCGTGACCACATGCTTGACCGGCACCTCGGGCAGCACGTGTTGCAGCACATGCGCGAAGTTCTCGACGATCAGAATCGCCTTCGCGCCGGAGTCCTTCAGTTGGTGTTCGAGCTCGCGCGGCGTGTACAGCGGGTTCACGTTCACGACCACGTAGCCCGCGCGCAGGATCGCCCCCACCGCCACCGGGTACTGCGGCACGTTGGGCATCATCACCGCGACGCGGTCGCCCTTGGCCAGGCCCAGCGACTGCAGGTACGCGGCGAGTGCGCGCGAGGCTTCGTCGATGCGCGCGAACGGGAACATCTTGCCCATGAAGCGGTACGCGGGCAGCGAGGCGAACTTGGCGAAGCTCGCGTCGAGCAGCGCGACGAGCGAAGGGTACTGTTCGACGTTGATGTCGGCCGGCACGCCTTGTGGGTACTGCCTGAGCCAGGTCTTTTCCAAGTTGTTCTCCGGGATCTGCCTCGCCGATCCGTCGTGCGGCGGCGGGCCTTGGCGATTCTGCTGTCGCTCGGGGATGGCGGGCCTAGGGTGTTTCGATAGCCCGCCGGTGGAAACGCACATTGCGGCGCGATCGTTGCGGCGCCACTATTGCGTCAAATTGCGTCAAATCTGCGCGAGGGTTATCCCGAGCAAGCCGCGCCTCCCGAGCACCGAAAATCGCGTTCGCGCCGGCTTGTGACTCGCGCCCTTGCGCCAGAACACGCAACCCGACCCGGAATTCGTGAAATGACACTGACCTGCAAGATTTACGGCGCCCGCGACTTGCGCCTCGAAGACACCGCGAGCACCGAGCTCGGTGCCACCGACGTCGAGTTGCGCCTGGGCGCCGGAGGCATCTGCGGCTCCGATCTGCATTACTTCCAGCACGGCCGCGTCGGCTCGTTCGTGGTGCGCGAGCCGCTGATTCCGGGGCACGAGGCCTCGGGCATCGTGGCGCGCATCGGCGCTTCAGTCAGCCGCGTGAAGGTGGGCGACAAGGTGGCGATCAACCCGTCGCACGCCTGCGGCCAGTGCGATTACTGCCTGGGCGGGCGCTTCAACCTGTGCCGCAAGATGCGCTTCCTCGGCAGCGCCAGCGTGTTCCCGCATGTGCAGGGCATGTTCAGCGAGCGCTTCACGATGGGCGAGCGCCAGCTCACGCCGATTCACGAAGACATCTCCTTGGGTGAGCTGGCCTGCGCCGAGCCGCTGTCGATCGGCCTGCACGCGGTGCACCGCGCCGGCGCCTTGCTCGGCAAGACGGTGCTCGTCACCGGCGGCGGAACCATCGGCTGCATGAGTGTGATGGCCGCCAAGATGGCCGGCGCGGCGCGAGTCATCGTTGCCGACATCGCGCCGCGTGCGCTCGACGTGGCGCGCCAGGTCGGCGCCGACGAATGCGTTCGCTCCGACCATGCCTCGGGACAGGATTTGACTGACATTGCCGACATCAGCATCGAAGCCGCCGGCCAGCCCGCCGCGCTGGCCACCTGCCTGACCGCCACGCGCCGCGGCGGGCGCATCGTGCAGGTGGGCACCTTGCCGGCGGAAGGCGTGCACTTCCCGGCGAACAGCATCATGGCGCGCGAGCTCGACTACGTGGGCGCATTCCGCGCCGCGCACGCGTTCGACTGGGCGGTGCAGGCGCTGCGCACCCGGCGCGTCGATGTGCGGCCGCTGCTCAGCGCGCAACTGCCGCTGTCGCGCGCGCTCGAGGCGTTTGAACTCGCGGCCGACCGCAGCCGCAGCACCAAGGTTCAGGTGATGGGCGCTCCTGATTAGCGACATGGTTCAGCCACAGCTTCACCCTCACCCTAACCCTCTCCCGCCCCCCGAAGGCGCCAGCCCTCGGCTGACGCGGGCGG
>JANOLA010000857.1:0-1697 GCA_031419535.1 Burkholderiales bacterium
AGCGGGGGCCTGGCCGAAGCGCACCACTTTCAAGGCAAGGACGCGATTCTGTCGGGCCCGGCCGGCGGCATCGTCGGCATGGCGCGCACCGCGCTCGCCGCAGGGCACTGTAGGGTGATCGGCTTCGACATGGGCGGCACGTCGACCGACGTGTCGCACTTCGCCGGCGAGTTCGAGCGCGCGTTCGACACCCAAGTGGCCGGCGTGCGCGTGCGCGCGCCGATGATGAGCATTCACACCGTGGCCGCGGGCGGCGGCTCGCTGCTGAGCTTCGACGGCGCGCGGCTGCGCGTCGGGCCGCAAAGCGCCGGCGCGAACCCGGGCCCGGCGAGCTACCGGCGCGGCGGGCCACTCACGACGACGGATGCGAACGTGCTGCTCGGCAAGATTCAACCGGCGTACTTTCCGAAAGTCTTCGGCCCGAAAGCCGACGAGGCGCTGGACCTCGACGGCGTCGTCGCGAAGTTCGATCAACTCGCGGCGCGGGTTCGCGGCGCCACGGGCCGCGCCACGAGTGCCGAGCAGTTGGCGCAGGGCTTCCTGCAAATCGCGATCCAGAACATGGCCAACGCGATCAAGCGCATCTCGGTCGCGCGCGGCTACGACGTCACGCAGTACACCTTGCAGTGCTTCGGCGGTGCCGGCGGCCAACATGCCTGCGGCGTGGCCGACGCGCTGGGCATGCAGCGCATCTTCGTGCATCCGCTGGCGGGTGTGCTGTCGGCGTACGGCATGGGGCTGGCGGACCAGATCGCGATGCGCGAAGCCTCGGTGGAATCGGCGCTCGACGCCGCGGGCCTGGCGCTGGCGCAAGCGACGCTCGAGGCGCTGGGCACGGCCGCGTGCGCCGAAGTGGCGAGCCAGGGGGTGGCCGCCTCAAGCATCGAACTGCGCCGCAACGTGCATGTGCGCTACGCTGGAACCGACACCGCGCTGCTGCTGCCCTGGGGCGATCTGGCATCGATCCGCGCTGCGTTCGAAGCCGCGTACCGCCAGCGCTTTGCGTTCCTGATGCCCAGCCGGGGATTGGTGATCGAGGCCGTGTCGGTGGAGGCGGTGGGCGCGGGCGAGCGTTTTGACGATGCTTCGAGCGCTGAGGAACCCGAGGCGCATCGACCCGCGCCCGACGCGAGCGTGCGCATGCACAGCGAGCGTTGGGTCGAAGCGGGCCTGTTCGTGCGCGAGTCGTTGCGCGCCGGCGCGCTCATCGACGGCCCGGCGATCGTTGCCGAACGCAACGCGACGACGGTCGTCGAGCTCGGCTGGCAGGCACGGGTGATGCATGCCGGGCCGATCGAACTGAAGCGCATCGCGGCGCGCGAGTCGCAGCATGCGCTGGGCACCGACGCCGACCCGGTGATGCTGGAGGTGTTCAACAACCTGTTCATGAACATCGCCGAGCAGATGGGGCTGCGCCTGCAGAACACGGCGCACTCGGTGAACATCAAGGAGCGGCTCGATTTTTCCTGCGCGCTGTTCGACGCGTTAGGCAACCTGATCGCGAATGCGCCGCACATGCCGGTGCACCTGGGTTCGATGAGCGAGTCGATCAAGACCGTGATCGCGCGCAACTCGCGGATGCAGCGCGGCGATGTTTACGTGCTGAACGACCCCTACCACGGCGGCACGCACCTGCCTGATGTGACGGTGGTGACGCCGGTGTATCTCGATGTCGTCAGCCCTCACCCCAACCCTCT
>JANOLA010000858.1:0-1657 GCA_031419535.1 Burkholderiales bacterium
CGCCACGCTCGGGTCTTGCCCGAGCGGGATGCCGGTGTAGGGGTTCTTCGGCACGAGCAGCTGCCGCAGCCACGCCTTGTAGGCGTGCTGCAAGGTGGGGTCGAAGAACAGCATGCCCCAGGCGGGCGGGGCCGCGCCACCGGCGATTCCCCAGCCGGGGGCGAACTTCATCGGCCCGGCCCAGTAGGGCGAGATCGTCGTGTAGATGCCCTCAGTGCGCATCGCGGCGACGGTGCGCCAGATGCCGTCGCGCTCGGCGAGGTTGATGTCGGTGATCGCCGCGCTGGGGTTGGCCGTCAGGTCGGGGCTCAACTGGCGGTGCAGCCGAACCATGTTGACGCCGCGTTTGGCCAGGAAGCGAGCGTGCCGTGCCTGATCGGGCGCTGTGGCCGGCCCGAGGGGTTTGCGCACGAACGGGGCGCGGCCGACTTCGGTGTTCACCGCCCAGAACCGGATCGGCGTTCCATCACCTCGTACGAAGCCTCCGTCGGCACCCACGCGCACAAAGCCGGTTTCGCCGGCTTGCTTTTCGTTCAACGAGCGCAGGTCGAGCAGGGCGGTGCTCAGAAACTCATCGCGCGCAGGGTTGAAGGCCCAGGTGGCGGCCGGTTCTTGGGCCGCGCCACGGGGTTGGTCTGCTGGATCGGAGAGGTGCGCAAAGGCGGCCAATGACAGGCCCACCGCGATCCGGCAGCAATGCGGGCTCGAAGCGGTGAAGGACGCGACCAGCATGAATTCCTGTAGCGACTGGATTCGGCGGTATTGAGCGAACCCTTCGCCACGGTCGTAAGCCGCGGTGCTTGGGGAAAGCACCTCGACCAACAAGACGGGTTCCGATTTTGTCAGCGGGTTGGCCAGGTCGGCAGCGCTGCAAGTGACCATCACGCGGGGTGCTTCGCGAAGAACTTCGAGTTCGTAGGCCCAATAGAGACAGTGTATATCAGGTGCTATACACTTGGCCCATGAGCCGTTCCGCCAACTTGCCTCCCATCCGTGTCGCTCCCGAGACGAAGGCCAGCCTCGAGGCTGTGCTGCGCGATGGCGAATCGCTGACGCAGTTCATCGAGAACGCTGTTTGCCGGGAGGCGGAGTTCCGCGTCGAACAGAATGCCGCCATCGCCCGAGCCAAGAAGGCATTGCGCGCGGCGGACAAAGGTGTTGGATTGATGACGGCTGAAGACTTCCTGGCTGGCATGCAGCAGCGTGCCAAGGCGGCGCAGCAGCGAATCCGCGCGACCGTGGTGGCCAAGAGCAAGCGGACAGCCGGGTGAGCAGCCGGTATCGGGTTGTTCCCACCGTCACGTTCCAGGAGGACATCGAGCGCCTCGAGGAGCACATCATCCAGCGCGAGATGACCAGCAACACGCCTGACGACACGTGCCTGTTTCGATTCCAGGAAGCTGTTGAGCGCGCAATTGGGATCCTCTCGTTCGCGCCGCACACATGTCGTCGCTGCGAGGAGGACAGGGAGTTTCGGGAGCTGATCGTCCCATTCGGTCATGGCGGGTGTGTTGTGCTCTTCGCGATTCGTGACCTTGATGTCCTGTTGCTCGCCGCCAGGGACCAGCACGAACACGACTATCGCTGACCGCTCGGCCGGCTCTGCGTGGCGTACTGAAGCAGCACGCTGCGCGATGTGACCAACGGCAGGCCGTCC
>JANOLA010000859.1:0-2863 GCA_031419535.1 Burkholderiales bacterium
GCTTTGTGCAGTGGCGCACTGGGCGCACGCAAAGCGGACATCCAACCGACAGCAAAGGGCCGAAAGCAGCCCTTCCCGATGCATCGTCGTTTCATGCGCTGCGGGTCGCGCGAAGCGCGGTGGAGCAACTGACGTGACCGAAAGGCCTGCGATGGACCGCGACCGCATTCTCCTCACCCCCGGACCGCTGACGACCACGCTGCGCACCAAGCTCGCGATGCTGAAGGACTGGGGCTCGTGGGACGCCGATTTCAACGCCGTCACGGCCTTGCTGCGTTCCCAGTTGCTCGACGTGGTGCAGGGCCGGGACAGCCACGTGCTCGTGCCGTTGCAGGGCAGCGGCACGTTCAGCGTGGAAGCTTCGGTGGCAACCGTGGTTCCGACGCATGGCCATGTGCTCGTGCTCGACAACGGCGCATACTGCAAACGCGCGGCGAAGCTGACGCAGATGATGGGCCGGCGTGCCACGGTGCTGCCGTTCGCCGAAGACGAGCCGGTGTCGGCGGCAGCACTCGATGCGCGCTTGAACTCCGATGCGTCGATCACGCATGTGGTGCTGATCCACTGCGAAACCGGCACCGGTGTCGAGAACCCGCTCGCCGAAGTGGCGGGCGTGTGTGAGCGGCACGGCAAAGGGCTGATCGTCGACGCCATGTCGAGCTTCGGCGCGCTGCCGATCGACGCGCGCACGACCCGCTTCGACGCGCTGATCGCCGCCAGCGGCAAATGCATGGAGGGCGTTCCCGGCATGGGCTTCGTGTTGCTGCGCAGGGGAATCGTCGACGCCTGCGCCGGCAACAGCCAGAGCCTGGCGATGGACTTGCACGACCAGCACGTTTACATGGAGAAGACCGGCCAATGGCGCTTCACGCCACCCACGCATGTGGTGGTGGCGCTGGCCGAGGCCGTCAAACAGTTCATTGAAGAGGGCGGGCAAGCGGCGCGCCTGGCGCGCTACACCAACAACTGCAAGACGCTGATCGACGGCATGGGGCAACTGGGCTTCAAACCATTCCTGCGGCGCGAAGTGCAAGCACCGATCATCGTCACGTTCCACGCGCCCGCCCACCCCAACTACGAGTTCAAGCGCTTTTACGCTGCGGCACGCAGTCGCGGCTTCATCCTCTATCCGGGTAAGCTGACGCAGCTGGAGACCTTCCGTGTCGGCTGCATCGGCGCGATCGGGCGCAATGAAATGCGCGAGGCGGTGAACGCGGTGGCCGATGCACTGCGCGAGATGGAAATACCGAACGGGGCGCCTGGGGTTTGAAAACATCGGCACCTTCCCTCCCCTGTCGTCCCGGCGAACACCGGGACCCAGCGCTCACGCACCGCTGTGGATCCCGGCTTTCGCCGGGATGACGGCCGAATAAGGAGACATTGCATGGCTACGAAGTCGCCCAAGGAACACCCTGCCCTCGCGGCAGTGCGCAATTCCAACGCCACCAAAGTCAAAGTCGCGTGCAGCGACATCGACGGCATCCTGCGCGGCAAGTACCTGCACCGCGACAAGTTCTTGGGCGCCGCCGAGCCGCACCCGAAGGGCGGCTTCGGTTTTTGCGATGTCGTGTTCGGCTGGGACAGCGGCGACCAGACATACGACAACGCGCAAGTCACCGGCTGGCAGCACGGCTTCCCCGACGCACTCGCGCGGCTGGATTTCGACACCGGCCGCAACGTGCCGTGGGACAACAACGTGCCGTTTTTTCTGGGCGAGTTCATCAACGCCGACGGCTCGCCCTTCCCGGTGTGCCCGCGCCAGACCCTCAAGCGCGTCTTGAAGCGCGCTGAAAAGCTCGGCTTCGAAGTCATGACCGGCATGGAGTTCGAGTGGTTCAATTTCCTGGAGACGCCGCACAGCTGGGCCGCCAAGAAGGGCGTGGGTCCGCAGAACCTGACGCCTGGCATGTTCGGCTATTCGGTCTTGCGCATGGCCGACAACCGCGAATTTTTCAATGCGCTGATGGACGAGATGGCGGCGTTCCGTGTGCCCATCGAAGGCCTGCACACTGAAACCGGGCCCGGCACCTATGAGGTCGCGATCGCCTTCAGCAAGGCCATGGAAGCCGCCGACCGCGCGATTCTGTTCAAGACCGGCGCCAAGGAAATCGGCAAGCGCTTCGGCATCATGCCCAGCTTCATGGCGAAGTGGAGCCAGCAGTACCCGGGCTGCTCGGGGCACATCCACCAAAGCCTGTCGGACGGCAAGAACAATCTGTTCTTCGATGCAAAGAACAAGCGCTCAATGAGCAAACTGTTCGAGAGTTATCTGGCGGGCCAAGTGGCATGTCTGATGGAATTCGCGCCGATGTTCTGGCCCACGATCAACAGCTACAAGCGCCTCGTCGACGGCTTCTGGGCGCCGGTGAAACCGACCTGGGGGCTGGACAACCGCACCGCGAGTTTTCGCGTGATTGCCGGCAGCCCGAAGTCCACCCGCCTGGAAACGCGCTGCCCGGGCGCCGACGTGAACCCGTATCTCGCGATGGCCGCGGTGATCGCCGCCGGCCTGCACGGCGTCGAGAAAGGCCTGAAGCTCACGGCGCCGCCGATCACGGGAACGAATCAAGGCTCGGAGGACATTCCGCGCGCACCGCGCTCCTTGCTGCGCAGCACGCACACCTTCAAGGAATCGAGCATCGCGCGCGACTGGTTCGGCGACACGTTCGTCGACCACTTCGCCGCCACGCGCTACTGGGAGCATCGCCAGTGGCAAGACGCCGTGACGGACTGGGAGTTGAAGCGCTATTTCGAGATCATTTGAGCCGGGGCGGTTCGAGTCGAGCACCCCATTCAAGATCGCCTCGATGGAGACCCGCGTGCGCCGCGCCCTGACCCTGTTCGACCTCGACCACACGCTGCT
>JANOLA010000860.1:0-12154 GCA_031419535.1 Burkholderiales bacterium
GAACATGTCGCCTTGGCCGCGGCGCATCTTTTCGCTGATCCTGAACCCGGTGGCGAACCAACAGACCCGGTTCAAGCGGCCGGACTTTCAGCACCACCGCGATTTCACGCCGGTCGTGCCTCTGGCGGACGATTGCCTCACCGCGCGCAGCCCACAGGCGGCCTGATGAAAATTTCTGCCATGGCATCTCCAGGCGTTCTCCACCCCGGCTACTTTTCCGCTCGCGTCGAAGAAGTCGACCCCGTGATCGCGCAGGCGATCGCCGGCGAGTACAAGCGCCAGCAAGACGTGATCGAGCTCATCGCCTCCGAGAACATCGTCAGCCGCGCGGTGCTCGACGTGCAGGGCTCGATCCTCACCAACAAGACGGTCGAGGGCTACGTGGGCAAGCGCTTTCACGCCGGTGCCGCGCATGTGGACGTGGTGGAGCGCATCGCGATCAAGCGCGCCTGCAAATTGTTCCAGTGCCGCTTCGCGAACGTGCAGCCGCACTCGGGCAGCCAGGCCAATCACGCCGTGCTGCACGCGCTGGCCGAACCCGGCGACACGATCCTCAGCATGGGCCTGAACGCAGGTGGCCACCTGAGCCACGGCGCGTCGGTGAACTTCAGCGGCAAATGGTTCAAGGTGATCAACTATGGTGTCGGCCTGCACGATGGGCTGATCGACTACGCCCAGGCGGAGCAACTGGCGCGCGCGCACAAGCCCAAGGTGGTGATCGCCGGCGGCTCGGCGTATCCGCGCGCGATCGACTTCGCGGCGTTTCGCCGCATTGCCGATGCAGCCGGCGCGCGCCTGCTCGTCGACATGGCGCACTTTGCCGGGCTGGTGGCGGGTGGGGCGCACCCGAGCCCGCTGCCGTACGCCGACGTGGTGACAACCACGACCTACAAGTCGCTGCGCGGGCCGCGCGGCGCGATCGCGCTCAGCCACGACCCAAAGCTGGCGAAGCGCATCGACAACGCGGTTTTTCCCGGGCTGCAAGGCACGCCCTACATGCACATCGTGGCGGCCAAGGCGGTCGCGCTGGGCGAGGCCTTGAAGCCGGAATTTCGCGCCTACGCAGCAGCGGTGCTGGCCAATGCGCGAGCGCTCGCGGCGCGGCTGCGGCGGCATGAGCTCGAGCTGCTGGCCGGCGGCACCGATACGCCCCTGATGATCGTCGACCTGCGGTCCAAAGGACTCACCGGCGACGTGGCGGCGCACAGCCTGGAGCGCGCCGGCATCATCGGCAACATGAACCCGATTCCGTCGGACGCGGCCGATCTCCAGGTGATGTCGGGGCTGCGCTTCGGCGTCTCGGGCGCCACCACGCGCGGTTTCGGCGTGGTGGAGTTCGAACAGATCGGCGACATGATCGTGCTGGTTCTGAACGCCCTGCGGCGCGATGCCGTTGCGCTGCCTTCGGTCGAGGCAGCGGTGCTTGCGCGCGTGCACGAGATGACGGCGCGCTTTCCGATTTACCAGGGCTGATGCGGCCGCGCCAGGTCGCTTCGATCGCCGTCTTGCTGGCCGCGGCCGGCTTGATCGCGGCCCACGCCACCGCCCAAACCGCGGTCGAGAAACTTGCCCAGACGGGCGAAGTGTCATGCGAACCGGCATGGCCCGTGTTCTGCGACAACATCCACGTGTCGTGCAGCGGCCCCTCGCCGCTCAAGGCATTTGCGTTCAAGCTGCGCGCGAGCGGCAGCCGGGGCTGGATCCAAACGTCGGCCGACATGGCTGACCCGGCAGGCATAGTCGAGCTGTATCAGAACGGCCGCCTGGACTGGGACAGTCGCCAAGCCTACGTGATTGTTCAGCCGCCTCGCGGCAGCGGCTACGTCAAGCTGCAGGCCGATGGCAGCTACAGCTTTCGGCACTATTCTGAAAGCGGCGCAACGATGTCGCGCGGGCACTGTCGGTAGCGCTACTGTCCGTAGCGTGGATTGCGCTCACGCTTTTCCGCCATGTCGCGCGCCAGATAACGCACGGCGCGCGTCCACGAGACGTCGTCATTGCCGCGCATGTCCACCGACTTGCTGAACAGCACCTTGTCCGCCTTCACGTCGTAGATTTGCACGTTCAGGTTGAGAATCAGTTCGCTCACCTTCTGTACCCATGGCGTCAGCACCAGCTCCACGCCGAGCTGCTGGCCGATCTGCAACGCGCAGTCGTCGCAGCGGTACATGTATTCCTGCTGCGCGCGCAGCTTGTCCTGCAAGGCCTGCGACGGCGCCGGGTCGACCACCGTGTACAGGCGCCGCTCGCCGAGCTCCTGGCGCAGTTGCACGGTGGCGTTGCGCAGGCGCTGCTCGGTCGCGGCCTTGGTGAGCGGGTTGTGCTGTTCGTCCACCAGCTCGAACTCGAGCACCGTCAGGCGGCGCAGCGCGCCCGTGGCCGGCGCCGGTGCCTGCGCGCGCGAGCCGTGCCACGCGCCGAACAGCGTGGCCGCTGCTATCGTGTGCACCCAAAGCCTTCGCCTCATGTTGTTCCTCCGGTTGACTGCAAACGCCGAATTTTCTTCGAAATGCCGCACGCAGCGGCAGCCTCCCGTTTGCGTGCGGCGGCGCGCGGCGATCGCGCTGCTCGCGACGCTGTTCGCCGTGGCCGCCGGCGAGGGCCAGGCGCGGCGCAACGGCCCGGCGCGCGGTGGGCCGATCGACATGGTCGTGATCCACTCCACCGGCGGCCCGACTTGCGACGCGATTACCGGCAAACCCATCTGGGTCGGCGCCGGCACGCTGCAGGACAACTTGCAAACGATCGAAGCGCACCCGGAACTGGGCATCCACTACATGATCGACCGCGACGGCACGCTGCGCGCCAGCGTGCCCGAAGAGCAACTCGCGCACCATGTGTTCCGCTACAGCGCGCGCTCGATCGCGGTGGAGCTCATCAACGACGGCGACGGGCGCGACCCGTTCCCCGAAGCGCAGTTGAACGCGCTGGTCGGGCTGCTGCGCGACATCGCCCAGCGCCGCGGCATCGCGCGCGAGGGCGTGCTGCGACACTCCGATCTCGACAACGCCGCTCTGCCTTGCGACAGGACGCAGCGCCGCAAGGTCGACCCCGGCGCGGCGTATCCGCATGACGCGGTGCTCGATCGGGTGTTTCCAAGATAGGCGGGTTTTTCAGGGTGGGTGACGGTTCGAGATGAAACACAGAACGGCGATTTTCTGGATGGTGGCGGCGGCATTGATGTGGAGCCTGGGCGGCGTGGTGAGCCGGCACCTCGAATCGAGCGAAGGGCTGGAGATCACGTTCTGGCGCAGCACCTTCGCCGCGTTGACGGTGTTGACCTGGTTCGTGCTGCGCGGCGCCAGCGTCGGGCAAGGCGGGCCACTGGCCGTGCTTGCGCAAGGCGGCAAGGCGGTGTGGATCAGCGGCGCGATGTGGGCCGTGATGTTCACCTGCTTCATGCTCGCGCTCACGCTGACCAAGGTGGCGAACGTGCTCATCGTGCAATCGCTGGCGCCGGTGTGCACGGCGCTGCTCGCCTGGTTCGTGCTGCGCAAACGGGTCGAGGCACGCACCTGGGTCGCGATTGCCTTGGCGGCACTGGGCATCGTGACGATGTACGCCGTGGACGTCTCCGGCCTGGGCGGGCGCCACGTGGCCGGCGTGCTCATCGCGCTGTTCGTGCCGTTCGCCTCGGCCGTCAACTGGGTCGTGCTGCAACGCGCGGGCAAGAACGTCGACATGAGTGTCTCGGTGCTCGTGGGCGGCACGATCTCGGCGCTGGTGTGCCTGCCGTTCGCGCTTCCCTTGCAACTCTCGGTGCACGACCTGTCGCTGCTCGCCTTCCTGGGCGTGGTGCAGCTGGGCATCCCGTGCGTGCTCGTGATGTACGTGGCGCGGCACGTGTCGGCGCCCGAGGCGGCCTTGCTCGGCCTGCTCGAAGTCGTGTTCGGCATCCTGCTCACCTGGGCCTTCGGCGCTGAGCGCCCGGGCATGGCCACGCTGATCGGCGGCAGCGCCGTGCTCGCCGCACTCGTGTTCAACGAACTTTCCAAGCCTTCGGCCAAGGCGGCGGAGTCGTTGGTGGCTTGAGGCGGAACCGCAATCCCGAGCCCCCAGCTTCGATAAATTCAACGGTCGAAAATGTCCGATCAATCAGGCCATGATGCCAGCGAGGCCGCGCAGCCGCGTGCGGTTGCCGCGCTGTTTGCCGCCGTCCAGGGCGGCGACCGCGCTGCCGTCGACGCCTTGTTCGGCGTTCTGTACCGGGAATTGCATCGCGTGGCTGCGCGCCAATTGCGGATTGGCGCTGCGCAAGCGACGCTGGGCGCGACGACGCTTCTGCACGAGTGCTATCTCGACATGTCCGCACGCGCGGCGAATTTTCCCGACCGGCCGCGCTTCATCGCGTACGCCGCACGCGCGATGCGCAACCTGATCGTCGACTACATCCGCGAGCGCCGAGCGCTCAAGCGCGGCGGCGCGTTCGAGCTGACGGCGCTGGATACGCAGACACCCGACCCCGTGCCGCACGCCGACGAAATGCCGCGCCTGAGCCAGGCGCTCGCGGAGCTGGAGCAGGCCGACCCGGCGCTCGCCGAACTCGTCGATCTCAAGTTCTTTTGCGGTTTCTCCTACGCCGACATCGCCGCGATGCGCGGCGTGTCGGAGCGCACCGTGCAGCGCGATTGGAAGAAGGCGCGGCTGTACTTGCACGACGTTCTCTCGCCGGACTGAACCCACCACCATTGCCTTGGTCGGGAATTCGGGATTCCCATTTACCCGCATATCGCGCAAAATGGACCGAGGCCTGGGCTGAGGAACTGAAGGGGCGGCGGCAATGGCTCGAACCGACAAGGCGCGCTGGCATCTCATCAGCCCGCTGTTGGACGAGTTGCTCGACACTGACGAGGCCACACGCAGCCTGCGGCTCGCGCAAATCCGGCGCGACGACGCGCCGCTCGCCGACGACCTGGCGCAGTTGTTGTCCAAGCAAACCGCTGCCGACCGCCAAGGGTTTCTGTAAGGCAGCGCGGTATCCGCGGGTGCGAGCCTCGCCGGCCTGGCGCTGGGAGGCTACACGCTGGACCGCCCGATCGGCCACGGTGGCATGGGCAGCGTCTGGCTCGCGCATCGCAGCGACGGCCGATTCGAAGGCCAGGCGGCGGTCAAGTTTCTCAACCTGGCATTGCTCGCGCGCGGCGCAACGGAACGCTTTGAGCGCGAGGGCAGCTTTCTGGCGCGCCTGGCGCATCCGCACATCGCCCGCCTGCTCGACGCCGGCGTGGCCGCCGGTGGGCAACCTTATCTGCTGCTCGAATACATCGAGGGCGAAACCATCGACCGCTGGTGCGACGCCAAGGCCTTGGGGGTCGCGGCGCGAATCCGGCTGTTCCTCGACGTGCTGGGTGCGGTCGCCCACGCGCACAGCAAGCTGATCCTGCATCGGGACTTGAAGCCTTCCAACATTCTCGTCACGCACGAGGGCCAGGTGAAACTGCTGGACTTCGGCATTGCCAAGTTTCTCCATGACGAGGCGCACCCGGCCCAGGCCACCGAGTTGACGCAGTTGGGCGGGCGCGCCTTCACACCCGACTACGCGGCGCCGGAACAGGTGCAAGGCGAAGACGTGACCACCGCCACCGACGTGTATGCGCTCGGCGTGCTGCTCTACGTGCTGCTCGGCGGCCAGCATCCGACCTCGACAGACACCCAGACGCCGGTGCAGCGCTTGCAGGCCGCGGTCGACGCCGAACCGGCGCGGCTGTCCGACGCCGTGCTGCACGGTGCCACCGTGCCGCCCGTTGAACTCGGTGAAATCGCGCTGCGGCGCGCGGCAACGCCGTTGAAGCTCGCCCACAGCCTGCGAGGCGACCTGGACAATATCGTCGCCAAGGCGCTGAAAAAGAACCCGCTGGAGCGCTACGCCACGGCCGCGGCGATGGCCGACGATCTGCGCCGCTACCTGAATCACGAACCGGTGAGCGCGCGCGCCGATTCGTTGCGCTATCGAGCCGGGAAGTTCATCCGGCGCCATCGCCTCGGCGTCGCTGCCTCCTGCGCTGTCGCCTTCGCGCTGCTTGCGGGCTCGGCCGGCACGCTGTGGCAGGCGCAGCGCGCCGAGCGGCAGGCGCTGCATGCACAGGAAGAACGCGACCGAGCGCTGCGCGAGCTGACCTATGCCGAGGCAGCCAATGAGTTCATGAACTTCCTGTTGACCCTGGGATCGGGCAAGCCTTTCTCGACTGCCGAGTTGCTGGCCCGCGCGGAGCGACAGGTCGTCAAACAGTTTGCCGCCGATCCGGTACTGCGGGCACGGCTGCAGCTGACGATTGGGGTCGCGTACGGACAGTCGGGGGATGCCGTCAAGGCGCAGGCCCTGATCGGCGAGGCACGCGCCTCGGCGGGTAGCGCCGCCGATGCTTCGCTCAGCGCGATGCTCGATTGCGAGCTCGCGAACGTTCAGACCGATGGCGGCCAACATGAGCAAGCCGGTGCATTGTTTTCGGCTGCCGTCGAACGCCTGCTCGCGGCGCCCGTGCCGGACCGGGCCGCGCTGGCGATGTGTCTGACGAAGCGCGGCGAACTGGAGGGCGTTCGCGGCGACGCCATGGCCGCGATCGCCAGCGGCCTGGAAGCGCTGCGTCAACTCGGAACCGCACGTCCGGGTCAGCGTACCTTGGCGGTAGACGCCCACACCACGGTTGCCGTTGGCTACGCTGGCGCGGGGCGGCTGGCAGAGTCGATTCGAGGCTACGAATCCGCCATTCGCGAACTCGAAGCCATGGGCCGCGAGCGCACCGCGCTTGGGGGGATCTTGCTGAACAATATGGCCGCGGCGCTCTCCAAGGCTGGCCAGTTCGCGGGCGCGCTCGACACCTACCGACGCGCGTTCGAAGTCCACGTCGATGTCGATGGCGCGGCCGACGCCAATCCGTTGACCGAGTCCAACTACGCCGCCCTGCTGTTCGACAACGGTCGCGCGCTCGAAGCGGTGCGCCACTTCGAGCATGCCTTGGGCACGGCGCAGCGGCGTGGCCAAACTCATTGGGGCGGCTACATCCAACTCAATGCCGCGCCGGCGCTGTGTTCCGTGGGCGATTTCGCGCGCTGTGCAAAGTGGCTGGAGGCGGGACGGGAAACCCTGAGTGCCGTTCTGCCGCCAGGCCACGCCGCATTCGGCGCCGCCGAGATGAATGCCGGCTACCTGGCGACGGCCCAGGGCAGGCACGCCCGGGCGCGCGAGCATCTGGCGCACGCGGTGCAAATCGCCCGGTCGAGCGGTGAGCCACGCCCTGGCCTCGTTCTAGCCCTGTCGTTGCTGGCCCGCGGCGAACAGCGGCTCGGCGACCTCGCTGCGGCCATTGGCCACGCGGACGAAGCCCTGGCTGCGGCGCAGACCCTTGCCTCGCGCAGCGGCTTTGAGCGCACCGCGTACCTGGGCATCGCCTTGGCGGCGCGCGGCCATGTGTTGCACGCCCAGGGAAACAGTGCTGCCGCGCGTCCGGTGCTGGAGCAGGCCCTCGTGAACCTCGAGGACGCTGTGCAACCGGGCGCCGCCGTGACGCAGGAGGCGCGAGCCCTGCTCGCGCGAATCGGCGCGCCGTAACACTCGGCGCGGCCGCGCCAATGCGGGCTCTGGCCGGCGCGCCGCGCCCTCGTTCGGTTCGGCGATAGGCGCCTGCCTCGAGGCTGCGCGGCCAACCGCACGCCGTTCGTCCGGTTTGTGCCATGGCAGTGTCGTGGTTTGCCCGCGCCTTTCCGCTTTCCAGGAAGTACCGGCGTCATTGCATCGGTACGCCCACGTTGAACCAGGAGCGAACCATGAAACTCTTCCCGGCACGTACCGCCGTCCAGATCGCCTGCGCCTGCCTGCTGGGCGCGACCAACCTGCCGGTCGCCCCGGCGCCCCCAGAGGCCGGCCCCACCGCGCCGCAGCAACTGCACGCCGCCAATCCCTCCGGCGTGGCGCTCACGCTGCACACGTCCGGGCGCATCGACCTGGCGAATCCGTTTTTCCAGAGCCTGGGCATCAACGGACGCACCTGCGCGAGCTGCCATCAGGCACAGGAAGGCTGGACCATCACGCCGGCGGGCGTGCGCAAGCGCTTCGTGGCGAGCCAGGGCACCGACCCGATCTTTCGCCTGAACGACGGCGCGAATTCACCGCTGGCCGACGTGAGCACGCTGGAGGCGCGGGAAAAGGCCTACAGCATGCTGCTCGACAAGGCGCTGATCCGCGTCGGAATCGGCATTGCGCCGGACGCGCAGTTCGAGCTCGCCGCCGCCGATGACCCCTATGGCTTTGCCTCGGCGGGCGAGCTGTCGTTGTTTCGCCGGCCGCTGCCGACGACCAACCTGCGCTTTCTCAGCACCGTGATGTGGGACGGGCGCGAAACCTTTCGCAGCGACACCTCCACCGACTGCCTGTTCGGCACGATGGTCTGCTTCGCGCCGCTGCACTTCGACCTGAGCATTCAGTCCAACAGCGCTACCGTCGGCCACGCCCAGGCGGCCGCGCCGCTGGGCGATGCGCAGCGCCAGGCGATCATCGATTTCCAACTGGGCTTGTTCACGGCGCAGATTGAAGACCGCTCGGCCGGCCGGCTGAACGTGCTGGGTGCCAACGGCGGGCCGTCGTTCGTGCCGCTGCAGGAGACGTACTTCGGCATCAACGACACGCTGGTGGGCGATTACCGCACACACGCCCCTTTCACGCCGTTGGTCATGACCTTGTATGGAGCCTGGGACAGCGTGATCCCCAACGCCAATGCCAACGACGCGGCAGGGCGCGACCGCAACGTCGCCGTGGCGCGGCGCGCCATCGCGCGCGGGCAGGCGCTGTTCAACGGCAAACCGATCGCGATCGCCGGTGTCAAGGGCATCAACGACGATCTCGGAATCGCCGTGCTGCAGGGCACTTGCACCACCTGCCACAACACGCCCAATGCCGGCAACCACTCGACCCCGATGCCGCTCGACATCGGCCTGGCCGACGCAGCCCGGCGCACGCCCGACATGCCCTTGTACACGCTGCGCAACAAGGCGACCGGCGAGACAGTGCAAACCACCGATCCCGGCCGGGCCCTGGTGACCGGCAGGTGGCAAGACATCGGCCGCTTCAAGGGCCCGACGCTGCGCGCGCTGGCCGCTCGCGCACCCTACTTTCACAACGGCTCCGCCCCCGACTTGCGCAGCGCCGTCAAGTTCTACGACGAGCGTTTCGGCATCGGCCTCACCGAGCAGGAGACGCAGGACCAGGTCAGCTTTCTGAGTGCGCTGTGACGCTCTTCATCGCGGCGCGGCATGCGACGGTCCGATAGTGTTTCCCCGGCACCGCGCACGGCGGTGTCTCGGTGGGGTGCCTCGCCAATTCAGCAACCCTTTCGAAGGAGTCGATATGCAAGTCATGAAAGCCGGTCTGGGTTCGATCGTTGCCTCTGCCGCTTTTGCGGCGAGCGTCGCCCTCCCGATGAGCGCAAACGCGCAAACCTACTATGCCTGTCAAGACAACAAGAGTGGGGCAGTCCGAATCGTCAGTTCCACGACCGCGTGCAGCAAATTCGAATCCGGAATTTCCTGGAACCGCGAGGGAGCGCCGGGCCCGGCGGGTCCACCTGGTCCGGGCGGGCCCGCGGGACCGGCGGGGCCCACAGGCGCCTTCGGCCCCATGGGCCCCACCGGTGCTGCAGGGCCTAACGGGCCGATCGGGCCTCCCGGTGCGACAGGCGCGACAGGCGCGGCGGGCCCAGCGGGCCCTGCCGGTGCGACAGGGGCAACGGGATTAACGGGTCCGGCCGGTGCGACAGGAGCGGTGGGTCCGGTCGGTGCAGCGGGACCCGCGGGTCCAATGGGTGCTGCCGGTACTAATGGCGCTGCTGGCCCGGTCGGCCCCGCTGGACCACCCGGGCCCGCTGGCTCCACCGGCGCGTCTGGTGCGATGGGCCCTGTGGGTCCGGCGGGTGCCACGGGTGCAATGGGTGCCACGGGCGCACCTGGCGCACCTGGCGCAACGGGCGCCGCAGGCGCAACGGGTGCGCAAGGAGTCCAAGGGCCGATTGGCGCCACCGGGCTCCAGGGTCCCACCGGCCCGGCCGGAGCAAGCGCGCCTTGCTTCGACGGCCCAGATCGATTCCAGGACTGCGGCGATGGCACGGTGACCGACAAGGTCACCGGGCTGATGTGGGAGAAGAAGGTGAACTGCGCGGTGGCCGACCTCGCGTCACCGAACTGCATCTTCAATGCCTACTCCTGGAGCGCCGCCGCCTCGTTGAGTCCAGACGGAACGCTGTACACAGACTTCCTCGGCAGGCTCAATCTGATGTTCACCAACGATGGAAACGCCACGTGCTTCGCGAATCACTGCGACTGGCGCATTCCGACCTCCGCGGAGTTGCGTTCGCTCATCGCGGTTTGCCCGCCGGCCCAGCCGCAGTGTCCGACCGCATTGGGGCCAGTCCATGCGGAACGCTACTGGTCGTCTACGTCGCTGTTTACCGTTGGCAACGGCAGCGCGTTTGCTCCCTCATTCGCCGACGGGCTCAATCACGTCCGTGACAAGGCAGAGTACTGGTTTGCTCGGGCCGTTCGCCGCGGGCGGTGAGAACTCGCCGCATGGTCGGGCGGCGTGAAGCGACCGGGGAGAACCTACAAGCCGGCTACGAGGACCTCGCGCCCGAACTCGATTGGCTCTATCGGGACGCAGCGATTTCCGCCGCCAGCGTCTCCGGGAATGCGGCGGGAAACGGAACTTCAGCCACCGCATAACTGCCCCCGGCCATGAACAGTTCCATCACGGAGTTCCACCGGTCGCGCCAGGCCAACGCGTAGTTGCGGAACTTGTCTGCCTCGCCCGCAAACGTAGGCGTTCTGGCGTGCGGCGCGTACGCCGAGGCCAGCGCGACGATGGCGGTGTTGTTCTGAGCCAGCTGATCCAGGCGCTGTTTCATCTGGGCGTTCTTGGCAACGCCGTCACGGCGGACCTTCGCGAGAAAGGACGCGAGAATTCCCGCGTCGGGCTCCTTGAACGACTCGGCCTGCAACTCCTTGATCAACGCCTGGTTCTCGTTCAGCAGCCGCGCGGCGGGCTCGAGCAGGCCACCGACGATGCGTGTGCGCGACTCGCCGAGCGCGGTGCTCGCGTTGTGCCATGCGGCGACAGCGGCGAGGGCGGCAATCGACACGACAACCAGGAGAAGCTGATAGGTCTTGTGATTCAATGTGGGCTCCATGTGGGCAGTTGCGCCGCACGTTCAAGCGGCTTTGTGGGCATAGCCATACGCCAGATTCGTCCGCCCCGCGCCATGCTTGGCGTACAAGGCCTTGTACTGCGCGAGTTGATCCGTCAGCACCTCAGCCCGCAATTGCGGCTTCACGTTGTACACGAAGAAAGGCGAAGAAAGGAAGAAGGCGAAGAAAGGGGCCAGGCTCGTATTTCCCCCGAATCAGGCGGCTGCGGCACTGAAGGACGGTGACTGTGCCGCCGCTGCAATGGGTGCGTTGCGGGACGGTTCTTCGCCGGGAGACTGGCGCTTGCCAACCCGCGACGGGGGCTCGCGACGGGGGCTCCGGGTCAGGTCTCCCATTTCCCATGTCACCCATTTCCCACACCATCTCGCGCCGCACGGGCGCGAACTCGAGAAATAAGGGGCCAGGCTCGAATTTCCAAGGACTCTGTCACGCGCGACCGGGACAGCAAGCTCAGCGAAGAAAGGGGCCAGGCTCGTATGTCCCATTGCCCCG
Organism: Burkholderiales bacterium; assembly: GCA_031419535.1. Classification (GTDB taxonomy): domain Bacteria; phylum Pseudomonadota; class Gammaproteobacteria; order Burkholderiales; family Burkholderiaceae_C; genus JAEMQF01. Next base: position 11,683 of record JANOLA010000860.1, read on the forward strand.
CCGCTGCAGCCAACCTCAAGGCAAGAACGCTTCGACCGTCAAGCCCTCGACGGCCGAGAAGTGCTTGACGTTGGCGGTCAGTACCGGCAAGCCGTGATCGAGCGCGGTGGCGGCGATCAGCGCATCGCCCAGCTGCAGCCCGTGGCTCAAGGTGAGCGACTCCATCAGCTCGATGGCCCGTTGCGTGATGGCTTCGGACACCGGCAGCAAGGTTGCGGCGCGGTGCTGCAGCATCTTCTTCACCGCCGCGAGTTCGGCCTTGCTGCGCATGCCCTGCAGCACTTCGAGGTAGCTCACCGCCGACATCGTGAACGCGCCGAGTTCATCGAGCCGACGCGTGGCCTGCGGATAGCCGCGAAGATGCCAGATCAGCACATCGGTATCGACCAGCATCGTCAGGATTCGTTGCGCGAGCCATCGCGGTTGTAGCGCGGCTGGCGAATCTTGCGCACGTAGGCCGCTACGTCGGCCA
>JANOLA010000861.1:0-11338 GCA_031419535.1 Burkholderiales bacterium
GGCAGCCTCGGTGAGCTCGAGCCCTTGGCGGTACGGCTTGGGTTGATTCAGAACTCACTGAAGCCGCGCTTTCGCGCGCCGCAAATCGCGGTCTTCGCGGCGGACCATGGGTTGGCGGTGGACGGTATCGGCGACCCAGCCAAGGCGTCGACCGCAAGGGTCGTCGGGAAGCTGGTGGGGTCGAAACTGCCGCTCTCGGTGTTTGCCCAAATCCAGGGGCTCGAACTCTCCGTCGTGGATTGCGGCGTGTCCGAATCGGTGGCTCCGCACCCACGCCTGCTCGCCCGAAAAATCGCCCACGGCACTCGCAATTGCCGGGTCACCGCCGCGATGTCGCTGGCCCACGCACACGCGGCCATCCGGGCCGGCATGGAGATCGCCGATTCGCTGCCGGGCAACGCGATTGCCTGCGCCGGGATCGGCGTGGGCTCGCACGAAAGTGCCGCACTCGTGTTGTCGCGCTTGTCCGACCTCAAGTTGCGGGACTTGCTGATTTCCGGAGGCCCGATGCGCCAAGACGAACTGGCGCACCAACTCGTCGTGTTGCAAGGGGCGCAGGGTCGCCACAAGGACGCGATCGATCCAGTCGAGGTCTTGGCGGCGTTCGGCGGATTCGAGATCGCCGTGATGGTCGGCGTGATGCTGGTCGCTGGCAGCAAGCGCCACTTGCTGGTGGTTGACGGGGTTCCGGCCTGTGCGGCGCTGATGGTTGCTTCCCGCATCGCCCCGGCCGTGACCGACTACAGCGTCTTCACGCGCAGCCACTCGCACGAAGGGCTGGACCATGTGCTGGACGCGCTGGGCGGCACCGCGCTGATGGAAATCGGCATGCAAAGCACCGACGGTACCGGGGCGACTCTGGCATGGCCACTGGTGCGAAGCGCTGCCGCTCTGCTGAGCGAGGTGGCGGAAGGCGAAGACGCAGGTCCCACGTTGCCGGCGCCGCTGGCCGCAAGCAGCGGGCAACTCAGCCAACGTTGACGGCCAGACTGGTGCGTTGCATCGTTCGCGGAACCGAATCGTGAACGGCCCCTGCCCCTACAGCGAGAATTCGTAGTCGATCACGAGCGGCGCGTGGTCGCTGAATGACTGCCCCAGGTAGATGTGCTCACGCCGTGCGGTGGCCGCCACGCTCGGCGTGGCGAGTTGGTAGTCGAGCCGCCAACCCACGTTGTTCGCTCTGGCTCGCCCTCGGTTGCTCCACCAGGTGTACTGCTCCGCTTTGGCGTTCAGGGTGCGGAAGACGTCGACCAAGCCGACATGGTCCAGCGTATGCGTCATCCAGGCCCGCTCTTCAGGTGTGAATCCGCTGTTCTTTTGATTGCTCTTCCAGTTCTTCAGGTCAATTTCCTTGTGCGCGATGTTCACGTCGCCGACCAGGATGAACTCGCGCTCGGCGCGCAGTTTGCGTAGGTGTCCTGTCATCTTCTTCAAGAACCGGAATTTCACCTGCTGGCGCTCCTCGCCGCTCGAGCCGCTGGGAAAATAGCAGCTGATCACGCTGAACCTGGGCCAAAGTGAGCGCTCGGGATCGTCGAAACGCAATTCGACCCAGCGTCCTTCTGCGTCGAACTCGCGCGAGCCGATTCCCCTGATGACCGCACTGGGCTTGCGACGTGCGAACAGGCCCACGCCGGAATAGCCTTTCTTCTGCGCGAAGTGGAAGTGCCCGGGCATGTTGGCGATCGACGTGAAGCGCCCGGCAACGTCGGCTTCCTGGGCCTTGACCTCTTGCACGCCCATACAATCGGCAGCGACACCTTCCACCCAGCCGATCAGGCCTTTGGCCGCGGCGGATCGGATTCCGTTCAAGTTCAACGTAAGCAGACGAAACACTGGATTCCTCGACGTGATGCAACCCGGCGCATCGTTGGACGCATTGGCGCAGGAGTTCGTGAAGTTCGCCGTTGACGCCGACGCACTCAGGTTCGGCGAATTCAGAACCAAGGCGGGTCGGCTGTCGCCCTATTTTTTCAATGCCGGCCACTTCGACGATGGTGCCAAGTTGGGTCGGCTCGCGCAATTTTATGCGCGGCGAATTCATGCCAGCGGTCTGAAGTTCGACATGCTGTTCGGGCCCGCTTACAAGGGCATTGGGCTGGTTGCCACTGTCGCAGTGGAGTTCGCCAGGTCGGGGCGCAACGTTCCGTTCGCGTACAACCGCAAGGAGGCGAAGGATCATGGCGAGGGCGGCGCGCTGGTTGGTGCGCCATTGACCGGCCGTGTCTTGGTGCTCGACGACGTGATCTCTGCCGGCACGTCGCTGCGCGAATCGGCCGCCATCATCGCTTCTGCCGGCGCAAGAGCCGTTGGCGTCGCGGTGGCGTTGGACCGTCAGGAGCGCTCCGGCGAAGGCGGTGCGGACGGCGCGCTGTCGGCAGTGCAGTTCGTCACAAGCCAGTTGCAAATGCAGGTGACCGCGATTGCGACTCTGACCGACTTGCTGCAATACTTGGCCTCGAATTCCGACGCAGCACTGCGCGAGCACTTGCCTCGGGTCGCTGCATACAGGGAACGCTACGGAGTGTGATGAGATGAGCATACTGAGGGCTGCTGGTGCGTTCGCTTGCGGCCTTGGCATGCTCATGAGCCCCACTTGGGCAGCGTCGATTTATCAGTGTGTCGATTCAAGCGGTAAGCGGCACACCTCCGACCGGCTGATCGCGGCGTGTACCGATCGCGAGCAACGCCAACTCAACCCCGATGGCTCGACCAAGCGAATCATCCCGCCGTCGATGACGAGCGAGGAACGCGCTGCGATCGAGTCTTCGGAGCGCGCCGAGCAAGCCAAGCACGTCACCAAGAAAGACGAAGTCCGGCGAGACCGCATGCTCTCGCTTCGATTTCCCAATCTCGCTGCTCACAACGCGGCGCGCGAAGCGGCACTCAACGATGTGCGCCGTGCCGTTCGGATCTCCGAATCCCGCATCACAGCATTGGCTGTCGAACGCCAGCCGTTGATGGATGAGTCGGAGTTTTACGTCGGCAAGCCGCTGCCCTCCAAACTCAAACAATTGCTCGACGCCAATGACGCCGCGACAGACGCGCAGCGCTCGCTGCTGCAAAACCAGCAGGAAGAAATCGTGCGCATCAACGCCAATTTCGATGCCGAACTCGAGCGCCTGAGGCGCATTTGGGCCGGCTCGGCTCCGGGCTCGGCAAACGTGGTTCCGGTTTCAGCCGCGAACTCGGTCAGCGCCGGTGCGTCGGCGCCGCGAAAGACGGCGTCGAACTGAGCCTCACGTCAGTCGAGCGCGCAACAGGGCGCTGATCCGTGTCGGATCGGCTTTGCCGGCGCTGGCTTTCATCACCTGGCCGACGAGCGCGTTGAGCGCCTTCTCTTTGCCGGCGCGAAATTCAGCCACCGATTTCGGGTTGCCGGCCAGCACCGCGTCGATGACTTTGCCCATCGCGTCGGCATCGTCGACCTGTCGCACACCCAGTGAGTCGACCAGCGCATCGACATCCCCGTGCGGCGCGGCCCACAGCGCGTCGAACACTTGCCGCGCTGCGTTGTTGGACAAGCTGCCGTTGCCGATCTGCACAAGCATCGAGGCGAGTTTGCCCGGCGCCAGCGGGCACGACTCGATGTTCGTGCCTTGCTGGTTCAAGCGGCGGGAGACCTCGCCCATCAGCCAATTCGCAGCGAGCTTGGGCTGTCCGCTCGCCTCAGCCGCGGCTTCAAAGTATCGGGCGAAGGCTCGGGACTGTGTCAACGTCGCGGCGACATCGGCAGAAAGCCCGTAGTTCGACTGCATGCGCTGAGCCATGACCTGCGGTAATTCGGGCATGGCCGAACGCACCCGGTCGATCCAATCGGCCGCGATCGCCAGCGGTGGCAGGTCCGGATCAGGGAAGTAGCGGTAATCGTGCGCGTCTTCCTTGCTCCGCATCGCGCGCGTTTCCCCCGTGTCGGCGTTAAACAGCACGGTCGCCTGATGGACGCTGCCGCCGTCTTCGATCAGATCGATTTGCCATTGAACTTCGAAATCGATCGCCTGCTGGATGAACTTGAAACTGTTCAAGTTCTTGATTTCGCGCCTCGTTCCGTATGGCGCGCCGGGTCGGCGCACCGAGACATTGGCGTCGCAGCGAAAGCTGCCTTCTTGCATGTTGCCGTCGCAAATGCCCAGCCAGACCACGAGCCCGTGCAGCGCGCGCGCGTACGCTGCGGCCTCGGCGCTCGATCGCATGTCGGGCTCGGTGACGATTTCCAGCAACGGCGTACCGGCTCGGTTCAGGTCGATCCCGGATTGGCCGTCGAAAGCGTCGTGAAGCGACTTCCCGGCGTCTTCTTCCAAGTGGGCCCGTGTCAGTTGCACGGTGCGAACGCCCTTATCCCCCATGAATTCGAGCGACCCGCCCTGAACCACCGGTGTCTCGTACTGGCTGATCTGGTAGCCCTTGGGCAGGTCCGGGTAAAAGTAGTTCTTGCGCGCGAAGATCGACAACGGCGCGATCCTCGCGTTGACCGCCAAGCCGAAGCGGATGGCGCACTCGACGGCGGCATGGTTCATCACCGGCAAGGTTCCCGGAAGCGCGATGTCCACCGCGCAAGCCTGCCGATTGGGCTCGGCCCCGAAGGCCGTTGAAGCGCCGCTGAAGATCTTTGAACGCGTCGCCAACTGGACGTGCGTTTCGATGCCGATCACGACCTCGTAGCCACGAATCAAGGTAGCGCGACCCATCGAATCAGTACCCCGGCGGAGTTCGGGCATGCCAGTCGGTGGCCTGCTGGAAGGCATGCGCGGCTTGCAGCAACCTGCCCTCCTGAAAGTAATCCGCGATCAATTGCAGACCCACCGGCATGCCGCCCTCTCCGATTCCCGCCGGAATGCTCATCCCAGGCAACCCAGCGAGACTCGCCGGCAAAGTGAAGACGTCCGCGAGATAGCTGGCGACGGGGTCGTCGCCCTTGGCTCCCAGCTTCCACGCCACGGTGGGGGCCACCGGTCCGGCGATCACGTCGCAGACGCGGAAACACGCGGTGAAGTCGTCGGCGATCATGCGTCGCAGTTTTTGCGCCTGCAGATAGTAGGCGTCGTAATAGCCATGGCTCAAGACATAGGTCCCGATCATGATGCGGCGCTTGACTTCCGCACCGAAGCCCTCGCTGCGGCTCTTGCGGTACATGTCGAGCAAGTCGTCGTACTTAGGCGCGCGATGCCCATAGCGCACGCCGTCATAGCGGCTCAGGTTCGAGCTGGCCTCGGCCGGGGCGATGATGTAGTAGACCGGGATCGACAGCTCGGTTCGCGGCAACGACACGTCCAGAAGCGTCGCGCCGAGTCGCTCGAATTCGCGCAATGCCGCGCGCACGGCGCCGGCGACATCGGAGGCAAGCACGGCCGGAAAGAACTCTCGGGGCAGGCCGACTCGCAAACCCTTCAGAGGTTGGGCCGCACTCGCGCCATCGCGGGCCGCAAGGGTTGCCGCGGATAAGTTCTCGGGCGCGCGTTGCGCGCTGGTCGAGTCGCGCTCGTCGTAGCCGCTCATCGCATCGAGCAGGAGCGCGCAGTCTCGCGCACTGCGCGCGAATGGCCCGGCCTGATCCAGGCTGGATGCAAACGCGACCATGCCGTAGCGTGAACACAGGCCATACGTCGGTTTGATGCCGGTGACGCCGGTAAAGCTGGCAGGCTGGCGAATCGAGCCGCCGGTGTCCGTGCCCGTTGCCGCAGGCATCAAGCGTGCGGCGACCGCGGCGGCAGAACCCCCGGACGACCCACCCGGCACGCGGCTGGAATCCCAGGGGTTCCTCGCCGGGCCGAACGCCGAGTTTTCGTTGCTCGAACCCATCGCGAATTCATCGCAGTTCAGCTTGCCCAGCATCACCGCGCCGGCTGTGGCCAGATTGGCGACGATGGTGGCGTCAAACGGGCTCGCGTAGCCTTTGAGCATCTTCGAGCCCGCGGTCGTCGGCAATTCGCGCGTGACGAAGATGTCTTTGTGGCCGAGCGGAATACCCAGCAGCACGCCGCTTTCCCCGCGCGCTCGGCGTTCGTCGGCTGCGCGCGCCTGCGACAGGGAAACTTCCCTGTCGCTGCTCAGCAGGACACCCAACGAAGCCTGCGAGTGCAGGCGATTCAACAGGTGCTCGGTGAGCTCGACACTGCTGGTTCGGCGGGCGTCAAGCGCATCGGCAAGTTCGCACACCCCGAGTTCATGCAAGGGTTTCACTCGATGACCTTGGGCACGACGTACAGGCCGTTGGCTACCGCCGGAGCACTGCGTTGATTGGCTTCTCGCTCGTCGGTTTCGGTGACGACATCGGCGCGCAGCCGCAGGCTTGTTTCCTGGACCGCGGACAGCGGCGTGTACAGCGGGTCAACACCGCTCGTGTCGACCGCGCTCATCTGCGCGACGATGCCAAAGAAGCCGTTGAGCTGGGTCAGCATCGCGGCCTGTTCGCCGGAGCTGAGTTCCAGACGCGCCAATTGCGCGATGCGCGCAACGTCTTGCGGGGTCAATGCCATGAAATGGGTCGGTTCGGCGAGGTTGCACAGGCGATCGTGGGCCCCGGGCTGGGGTATTATCCCCGGTTATCCACAGTCCCCTGCGCCTGCGACAAGTCGTTGATTTGCTGGGCCGGCGCGCGGACCACTTCATAACCACGGTGCGCGCCCGCCCGGTCCAGGGCGGTCTCGACCAGTCGTCTCACTGCCCGCACCATGTTTGCATCCTTTCGGCGTCATTTCTCGACAGACCTTGCCATTGACCTCGGGACCGCGAACACGCTGATTTACGTGCGCGGCAAGGGCATTGTGCTGGACGAGCCATCGGTCGTGGCGATCCGCCATGAGGGTGGGCCGCATGGCAAGAAGACAATCCAGGCAGTGGGCGCCGAAGCCAAGGCGATGCTCGGCAAGGTGCCGGGCAACATCGAGGCGATTCGCCCGATGAAAGACGGTGTGATCGCCGATTTCACCGTCACCGAGCAGATGCTCAAGCAGTTCATCAAGATGGTGCACCCGCGCTCGATTTTTCGGCCGAGCCCGCGCATCATCATTTGCGTGCCGTGCGGCTCGACGCAGGTCGAGCGGCGCGCGATTCGCGAGTCCGCACTCGGCGCCGGCGCCTCCGAGGTCTACCTGATCGAGGAGCCGATGGCGGCCGCCATCGGTGCGGGCCTGCCGGTCAGCGAAGCCAACGGCTCGATGGTGGTCGACATCGGCGGCGGCACCACCGAGGTCGGCGTCATCAGCCTGGGCGGCATGGTCTACAAGGGCAGCGTGCGCGTCGGTGGCGACAAGTTCGACGAAGCGATCATCAACTATATCCGGCGCAACTACGGCATGCTGATCGGCGAGCCGACCGCCGAGAACATCAAGAAGAGCATCGGCAGCGCATTCCCTGGCTCCGAGGTCAAGGAGATGGAAGTCAAGGGCCGCAACCTCAGCGAGGGTGTGCCGCGCAGTTTCACGATCAGCAGCAATGAGGTGCTTGAAGCACTCACCGACCCGCTGAACCAGGTCGTTTCGAGTGTCAAGAATGCACTGGAACAGACGCCGCCGGAACTGGGTGCCGACATCGCCGAGCGCGGCATGATGCTCACCGGCGGCGGCGCGCTGCTGCGCGACCTCGATCGGCTGCTTGCCGAAGAAACCGGCTTGCCCGTGCTGGTGGCCGAGGACCCGCTGACTTGCGTGGTGCGAGGCTGCGGCATGGCGCTCGAAAGAATGGAGCGGCTCGGCGGAATCTTCACCTCGGAGTGAGCCTGGCACCAGGCATGCGCTTGCGCGACACCGTGTCGCTGCCGGTCTGATCCGCAACGAACGCCGCTACTTCAGTCGCCCGCACGGAGGGCCTGCCCGAATGTCACAGGGAACGCTCGACAACACGCCCCCACCCTTTTTTCGCCAGGGGCCATCGGCGCTTTCCAAGCTGAGTTTCTTTGCGGCGTTGGCGCTGTTTTTGATGATCGCCGACACGCGGCTGCAAGTCACGCAGCCGCTGCGCGCGGCTTTGGCAGTGGTTTTGCATCCAGTGCAGCGGGCGCTGCTTGCGCCGGTGCAGTTGTGGCGTGACGGCAGCGACTATTTCATTGGCCTGGAGCGCGCCTTGGAGCGCGACGCGGCCGCGCGCCGGGAACTGGCGGCCCAGGCGGAACGGTCGCTGCGCGTCGAACAGCTCGAAATCGAGAATACTCGCTTGCGCAGCCTAATCGACCTGCGCCCGGCACTGAGCGTGCGGTCGCAACCTGCGCAGATTCTTTACGAGGCAAGAGACCCCTATACCCGCAAAGTGATCATCGATCAGGGCTCGACACAAGGGGTCGTGCTGGCTTCGCCGGTCATCAACGAGCTGGGTGTGCTGGGCCAGGTGACGCGGGTCTATCCACTGTCGAGCGAAGTGACGCTCTTGGTCGACAAGGACGCGGCGACTCCGGTGATCAATGCGCGCACCCAGGCAAGAAGCGCTGCCTTCGGTGGCCTCGCGGGCCTGGAGCTACGCTTCGTCGCGGGAAACGCCGACGTGCAGGTCGGCGACAAGCTGTTGACGAGCGGCGTCGACGGCGTCTACCCTCCGGGGCTGCCGGTGGCCGCGGTGGCGTTGGTGGACCGCAAGTTGGACTCCGGCTTTGCGCGTGTCGCCCTCACCCCAGCAGTGGCGTCCGACGGCGTGCGCCATGTGCTCGTGCTCGAACCCGTTGGCGTGCAAATGCCACCGCGGCCCGATCCGTCGCCCACCGACGGGGCGGCGAAAGGCCGAAAGGGCGCGCGAAAATGACGGGTTCATTGCCAGGAGAAGCGCGGTGATCATGCCCCGCAGCGAAGATCAACTGCTGTTGCCGGTGAACCCCTGGTTCATCTGGCTGTCGCTGCTGGCCGCGTTGGCGCTCAATCTCGTCCCAGTGGGTCGGCTCGATGCGATGCCGGACTTCCTGGCGCTGGTGCTGGTGTTCTGGAATGTGCACCAACCGCGCCGCGTCGGCGTCGGCGCGGCCTTTGTTTTCGGGCTGGCAATGGATGTGCACGCCGCCGCTTTGCTTGGGCAGCATGCGTTGGCGTACAGCCTGTTGAGCTACTTTGCCGTCTCGATTCACCGGCGTTTGAGCGGGTTTTCCCCGGCCGCCCAGGCGGTACAAATTCTTCCGCTCTGGTACGCGGCGCACGCCGTCTCCGTGCTGGTTCGCATGGCTGCCGGCCATTCGTTCCCAGGCTGGCAAATCTTGCTTGCGCCGGTCTTTGCGTCGCTCTTGTGGCCGCTCGCCTGCGCGCTGCTGCTCGCGCCGCAGCGGCGTGCGCCGGATCCCGACATGAATCGCCCGCTATGAGGCGCACCCGGCAAGCATCGAAGATGGCACGCGGCGCACGCCGCAAAGAATAGGCCCGCCGATGGAGCTGAAGAACGTCGAACTCGATCTGTGGCGCTTTCGGATGCGCGTCGGCGCCGCCGCGGCCTTTGTGCTGCTCGCGTTCGGCTTGCTCGGTGCGCGCTTGTTCTATCTTCAGGTGTTCAAGTTCGAGGAGCTTGCGGCGCAGGCCGAGAGCAACCGGATCGCGGTAGCGCCGATCGTCCCCAACCGCGGCATGATCGTCGATCGCCACGGCGTGGTGCTGGCCAACAACTTCTCCGCCTATACGCTTGAGATCACGCCCTCGCGCGTTGACAACGTCGACGCCATGATCGACCAGCTGGCCCAAGTGGTGGACATTCAGAGCCGCGATCGCAAGCGTTTTCGGCGCTTGATGGAAGAGAGCAAGAACTTCGACTCGCTGCCGATTCGCACCAAGCTGAGCGAGGAGGAAGTCGCGCGCTTCATGGCGCAGCGCTTTCGCTTCCCCGGAGCCGACGTCAAGGCGCGGCTGTTCCGCAACTATCCGTTCGGCGAGGTCGGCAGCCACCTGCTGGGCTACATCGGCCGCATCAACCCCGCGGAAAAGGACGTCTTGGACGAGTCCGACAACGCGGCCAACTACCGCGGCACGGAGTACATCGGCAAGCTCGGCATCGAGCAGAGCTATGAAGGCGAACTGCACGGTCTGACCGGCATAGAGGAAGTCGAAACCAGCGCCGGCGGGCGCGCCGTGCGCCGCCTCAAGAGCCGCGCCGCGACGCCCGGCAACATGCTGATGATGTCGGTGGACATTCGGCTTCAGGCACTGGTGGAAGACATGTTCGGCGAACGGCGCGGCGCCTTGGTCGCGCTCGATCCGCGCAACGGCGAAGTGCTGGCCCTGGTGAGCAAGCCGACGTTCGACCCGAATCTGTTTGTCGACGGCATCGACTCCGAGTCCTGGCGAGACCTCAACGAATCGCTCGACAAGCCGCTGCTGAACCGGGCACTGCGTGGAACCTACCCGCCAGGCTCGACCTTCAAGCCGTTCATGGCGATGGCGGCGCTCAATTCCGGCAAGCGCGGGCCGAACCATGTGATCCACGACGGCGGCACGTACCAGTTCGGCAACCACACGTTCCGCAGCCACGACGACAAGGGGCTCGGGGCGGTGGACATGGTGCGCAGCATCGTCAAGTCGAGCAACGTCTACTACTACTCCCTGGCGAACGAGCTCGGCGTGGATGTGATGCACGAGCAGCTCGAGCCGTTCTCGTTCGGCCGCAAGACCGGCATCGACATCGAGGGCGAAGTCACCGGCATACTGCCGTCCACCGAGTGGAAGCGCCGCTACTTCAAGACGCCGGAACAGCAGCGCTGGTACGCCGGCGAGACCATTTCACTGGGCATCGGCCAGGGCTACAACAACTTCACGATGCTGCAGCTGGCCAGCGCCACGGCGACGTTGGCCACCGGCGGCTTGCGCTACAAGCCGCGTCTGGTGCGCGAGGTCGAAGACGTGATCACGCGCGAGCGCAAGCGCGTCGCGAGCGACGCACTGCCGGCGCTCCCTTTCAAGCCCGAACACGCTGAACTCATTCAACGTGCCATGTACGGCGTGACGCAGGAAGGTACGTCGGTTCGGTCCTTCAGTGGCGCACGCTACAAGAGCGGCGGCAAGACGGGCACGGCGCAGGCGATCGGCATCAAGCAAAACGAAAAATACAACGCCTCGAAGCTCGACGAGTACAAGCGCGACCATTCGCTGTACATCGCCTTCGCGCCGATCGAGGCGCCGACGATCGCGCTGGCTGTCGTCGTCGAGAACTCGGGCTTCGGCTCGGAAGCGGCCGCGCCGATCGCGCGCCGGGTGTTCGACTACGCCTTGCTCGGTCTCGTGCCAAGCGCTGAAGACCTGGCCGCCACGCGAATCGGCAAGTCCGGCGCGCCGATCGGCAAATCGCGCAGCGCCGCGGAATACCCCCTGCCCGGCATCACGTCGGTGCTCGGCAACGGGGCCAACGCAGCGCCATGAACGTCATCTACGAAGAACCCTCG
>JANOLA010000862.1:0-5895 GCA_031419535.1 Burkholderiales bacterium
CGCTCATCGGAGGGATGAGAGCACCCCCAGGCCGACGACATACGTCGTCCGCCCCCCGAGGGGGATGAGGAAACTTCGGGCGGCCGTGCGTTTCCTCATGAGTCCTGTTGTTGCTCCCTCTCCCTCAGGGAGAAAACGCGGTCAGCGCTTGGTGGCGCGCCACTCCGACAGCCCACCGTGCTGGCTCATCTCACCGACCGCGAGCACCGCCTGGGTGCGCGTGCTGACGTTGAGCGCGCGCAGCACCGCGGCGACATGGTCTTTCACCGTGTCGACCGACACGTTCAATTCGCGCGCGATCAGCTTATTCGGCTTGCCTTGCAGTAGCAGCGCCAGCACCTCGTTCTGGCGCGGCGTCAGGCCCAGCGTGGCCAGCGGCGGCGGCGCCGGCGGCAGCTCGGGCAGGCCCGAATGAAAACCGGTGTCCTGCGAGCTCGGGCGGCCGATCTGGTGAATCATCGGCGTCGTCTCGGCGAAGGTGGTCGCGTGCGGCAGGTTGCCCGCGCCCGTCGACGAAGGCAGGTTCGTCATCAGCGCGCGCGCGCCGGCAGGAATGAAGATGCCGCCCGACATCACCAGGCGCAGCGCCTCGTGCAGCTCGGCGGTGTTGGATCGTTTGGGTACGAAGCCCATCGCGCCGGCGTCGATGGCGCGGATCACGTCGCTGTAGCGGTCCGACGCCGAGACCACGACCACCGGCAATTCGGGGTAAGTGGCGCGAAACTCGACGAGCACGTCGATGCCGTCGGTATCGCCCAGGTTCAGGTCGAGCAGGATCAGGTCGAAGCCGGTTTCGGTTTTCAGCTTTTCGCGCCCGATGCGCGCCGTGGCCGCGCCGACGACGGCAACGTCGTCGCCCAGCTCCTTGATCACGCTTTGCAGCGCGGACAAGATCAGCGGGTGGTCGTCGATCAGCAAGACCTTCATCGTCGGGCTCCGGGCAGGCTCGAATGTTAAGCCGGCGGCGCGCGTCAGAGCCTGAGAGTTTTTCGGGCGTGCCCGAGCTGCACGCCAATGGGCGCCCGATCTAGGCGCAAAGCGCAGCCATAGCCCGGGCTATGGCGAGCATTTGCAACGACGAGCGGGTGCTCTTTGGCGTGATGAGCGGGCATGAACGAAAGACTCTCAGGCTCTCAAACGTAGCGGCGCGCCACCGATTCGGCCACGCACACCGGCTTGGGCGAGCCTTCACGCTCCATCGTCACCTCGGTCGTGAGTTGCGCGCCGCCTTCGAGGGGCTCATAACTGAGCAGCTTGAACGTGCCGCACAGGCGGCTACCCACCGGAACCGGCGCTGGAAAGCGCACCCGGTTCAAGCCGTAGTTCACGCCCATGCGCGTATCCAGCACCTCGAACGCCGAGGCGCCCATCAGCGGCAGCAGCGACAGCGTCAGGAAGCCATGCGCCACCGTCGCGCCGAACGGCCCGGCCGCGGCGCGCTGCGGATCGACGTGGATCCACTGGTGGTCGCCGGTGGCGTGGGCGAACGCGTCGATCATCGTCTGGTCGATGTCGAACCAGCGGCTGCGCCCCAGCTCGGTGCCGACGAGCTGTTGCAGCTCGCTCAGCTTTGCATAGGTCTTCATTGGCCGTTCTCCACGACGAACACCTCGTCGAACGCTTCGTCGTTGAGCCACGCCGTGATCGGCTTCCACTGTTCCAGGTCGCGCTCGAAGCGGCTCGACGCCATGTCCCACAGCGTCAGGCCATGCGCGCCCAGGTGCACATAGTTCTGCGTTTCGCGCAAGAAACCGAGCAGCGGCAGGTTCACGCCGGCGAGAAAGCTGCGCAACTGGTCGGTCGAGATCAGGCCTTCGCGCGTGCGCATGCCCACCAGCGCGATGTCGATGCTGGTGGCGCGCCGGTGGGCGCGCAGCGTCTCGATGAATTGATGCGTGGCGTGGATGTCGAAGATGCTCGGCTGCAACGGGATCAGCAGCTTGTCGGCGATCTTCAGCACTTCGTCGAGGCGCTTGCCTTGCAGGCCGGCGGGAGTGTCGAGCACCACATGCGTGGTGCCGCGCGGCGGGCGCACCAGGTGGTCGGGCGTCACGTCCCAACTGTGGATCGGCGGCAAACCGGCCGCGCGCAGGCCGAGCCAGGTGCGCGACGACTGTTGCCGGTCCACGTCGCCCAGCATCACCACGTGGCCGCGCGCCGCGAAATAACCCGCGACGTTGGTGGCCAGCGTGGACTTGCCCACGCCGCCCTTGGGATTGGCGATCGCGATCACCGGCATACCGAACTCCCGCCTTCCGACTTTTCGATTCGGGTTATGTTACCGGCGACCGACGTGCGAACACCATGGCGGATTACCAGTGTTGGGCAACGGTGAATAAGTCCTCGCGAGGGCGCGCGGGACTTGTTCAGCGTTGCCCTGACACCACCCCGGCGTCCAGTCGCACCGAAAACACGCTCCTCGGAGGAAATATTGATGGCCGAACCGTCCGCAACTGCCACCGGCACCACGCTGGTCATCGCCGCGCATCCGCATCTGCAGCACTCGCGCGTCAATCGCGCGTTGTTGCGCGCGGCAGCGCAAACCCCTGCGGTGCTGCGTGACCTCTACGCGCTCTGTCCCGACTACCTGATCGACGTGGCCGCCGAGCAAGCGGCCCTCGCCCAAGCTCGGCTGGTCGTCTGGCAGCACCCGATCCACTGGTACAGCTCGCCGCCACTGATGAAACTGTGGATTGACGAAGTACTCGCCTTCGGCTGGGCTTACGGGCCCGGCGGCAACGCGCTGCGCGGCAAGGACCTGTGGCTGGTGGCGAGCACCGGCGGCCCCAAAGACTCCTACCGGCCCGACAGCTACAACCGCTATTTCTTCGACGCCTTCCTGCCGCCGTTCGAGCAGACCGCCGTGCTGTGCGGCATGCGCTTCCTGCCGCCACTGCTGCTGCACGGCGCGCACCGTGCCTCGGACGAGCAGATCGACGAGCATGCCCGCCTCTATGCACAACGCCTGCGCGGGTATCCCGATTGGCCCGAACTCGAGGACTTGGATGAATGCCCGGCGTGCATCGTGCCGCAGGGCGCCCGACCCACGCAGGAGGCATGATGGAACACGGTTCGTGGTTGACCGGCAGCCTGGTGTACCTCGGCGCCGCCGTGCTCGCCGTGCCGATCGCGCGCGCGCTCGGGCTGGGCTCGATCATCGGCTACCTGGCGGCGGGAATCGCGATCGGCCCCTGGGGTTTGCGGCTCGTGACCCACGCGCAGGACATGCTGCACTTCGCCGAATTCGGCGTCGTGCTGATGCTGTTCCTGGTGGGCCTCGAACTCGAGCCGCGGCGCCTGTGGGCGCTGCGCAAACCGATCTTCGGCTGGGGCAGTGCGCAACTGTTCGGCTCGTCGCTGCTGATCGCGGGCGTGGCGCTGTCGTTCGGGGCGAATCTGAATCTCGCGATCGTCGCCGCGCTCGGCCTGGCGATGTCGTCCACCGCGATCGGCCTGGGTGTGCTCGCCGATCGCAACCTGATGCCCACCAGCGCCGGCCAGGCGGTGCTGAGCGTCGCCCTGTTGCAAGACGTGGCGGCGATTCCGATCCTCGCGCTCGTTCCGCTGCTCGCCGCGAGCGGCGTGCATGCGAGCGGCGGCGGCTGGCTCGCCGCGGCCCAGGCGATCGGCGTGATCGCGACCATCATCCTGGGCGGGCGCCTGTTGCTGCGCCCCGCGCTGCGCTGGATCGCGCGCAGCAAGACGCCCGAGATCTTCACCGCGGCCTCGCTGCTGCTCGTGGTCGCCACCGCCGCGCTGATGCAGGCGGTGGGCTTGTCGATGGCGCTGGGCGCATTCCTCGCCGGCGTGCTGCTCGCCGAGAGCGAATACCGGCGCGAACTGGAAACCGACCTCGAACCGTTCAAGGGGCTGTTGCTGGGCCTGTTTTTCATTGCGGTGGGAATGAGCATCGACTTCGCGGTGGTGTGGCAGCACCCTGCCGTCGTCGCCGCCGTCGTGGTGGGGTTTCTGGGGCTCAAGGCGCTGGTGCTGTGGGCGATGTGCCGCGCGATGCCGATTCCCCTGGCCGAGCGCCCGGTGTTCGTGATCCTGCTCGCGCAGGGCGGCGAGTTCGGCTTCGTCGTGTTCCAGAGCGCCGCTGGGGCCGGCGTGATCGATGCGCCTGCGGCGTCGCTGCTCGTCGCCGCGGTGGCGATCTCGATGCTGCTGACGCCGCTGCTGCTGGTGCTGGCGGATCGCTGGTGGGCGGCGCACCTGCGCTCGGCCAAGCCCACGCACGCGGAGCTGAACGAGCCGCAAGACGCACCGGTGATCATCGCCGGCCTGGGGCGTTATGGTCAGATCGTCGGGCGGCTGCTCTACGCCAACGGCATCACGCCGACGGTGCTCGACCATGACGCCGAGCAGATCGAGGCATTGCGCCGCTTCGGCTGGACCGCTCACTACGGCGACGCGACGCGCCTGGACCTGATGCGCGTGGCCGGCGCGGCCAAGGCACGCGTGCTCGTGCTCGCGATCGACGACGTGGACCAGAGCGTCGCAGTCGCGAGCATGGTGCGAGAACATTTCCCGCAATTGAGAATCGTCGCTCGCGCGCGCAACGTGCAGCACTACTTCCGCCTGCGCGATCTCGGCGTGACGTTGATCGAGCGTGAAACGCTCGACTCGGCGTTGATGAGCGCACGCGCCGCGCTCGAGCTGCTGGGTTGGCAGCCGCACCAGGCACGCAACCTGGCGCTGCGCTTTCGAAAGCACAACGTGGCCCAGCTCGAAGCCACGCTGCCGCATTGGAAAGACCAGGCCAAGCTGATCGCCTCGGCGAAACAGGGACGGCAGCAATTGGAGGAGCTGTTTGCCCAGGAGCGCGAGGCCGCTCAGCAACAGCAGGCGCGAGCGGGCTGGAGCGCCCAAGTTCCTCCGGCTTGAACCGGCCCATGCCGGCAGCGCGGGCGCACCGCGCCACAATCGCACCCCTATGAAGACGCTTTTCCACCTGCTCGTGATGCTTGGCGCCATGCTGTGCGCCGCACCGCGCAGCGCGCACGCGCAGGCCCACGAGCACGGCGCTGCGCAGCTGGACGTCGCGCTCGAAGGCAGTTTGCTGAGCCTGCGCTTCGAGGCTCCGCTCGATGCCCTGTTCGGTTTTGAGCGCGCACCACGCAGCGCCGCCGAGCGCCAGCTGGTCGATGCGGGAATCGCGCGCTTGAAGGCGGCCGAGCGTCTGTTCCGGCCTGACGCGGCAGCAGCGTGTTCGCTGCGTCGCGTCGAGCTTCAGTCCGCCGCCCTGAAACTCGGCGCGCCGGCGGGCGCTGCGCAGCCGCAGGCGCGAGCGCAGGAGGGCAGCGCGGAACATGCCGACCTGGAAGCCACGATCGAATTCGACTGCAAGGATTCGGCGAAGCTGGCTGCCATCGACGTCGGCCTGTTCGAAGCTTTCGCGCGCCTGCAGCGCATCGACGTCCAGATCGTCACCGCGAAGGCCCAATCGAAACGCAGCCTGAAGCGCCCGGCGAATCGGATTTCGCTGCCGCGTTGAGCTGCTGAATCGCCCGCCGATGATTCGCATCGAACAACTTCGCTTCGCCTGGCCGAACGACAGCTCGGACTGTCTGGCGCTCGACCACTTGGAAGTGCCGGGAGGCCAGACGCTGTTCCTGCACGGCCCCAGCGGGTCGGGCAAGAGCACGCTGCTCGGGCTGCTGGCCGGCGTGCTGCTGCCGCGCCAGGGCAAGGTGGAGTTGCTCGGTGTGGACTGGGCCAGCTTGCCCGCAAGCGGGCGCGACGCGCGCCGTGCCGACCATGTGGGCTACATCTTTCAGCAGTTCAACCTGTTGCCTTACCTGAGCGCGCTCGACAACGTGCTGCTGCCATGCCGCTTCTCCGCGGCGCGGCGCGCGCGAGCGGCGGCGGCAAGCACCTCGGTCACACCCTCTC
>JANOLA010000863.1:0-2694 GCA_031419535.1 Burkholderiales bacterium
GTTTTTCCTCAAGAAGGCTTGAGCCGCGCAGCGTTGCGCCCATCCACCACCAGGAGCCCAAATGGCTGCAAAGAAGATGGCGATCATCGCGACCAAGGGCGCGCTCGACATGGCCTACCCGCCGCTGATCCTGGCTTCCACGGCCGCGGCGCTGGGCTGGGAGGTGCAGATCTTTTTCACCTTCTACGGCTTGCAGTTGTTGCGCAAGAACCTGGACGGCATCAAGATCAGCCCGCTGGCCAACCCGGCGATGCCGATGCCCGTGCCGATGCCCGTTATCGTGTCGATCCTGCCGGGGATGGAGTCGATGGCGACGATGATGATGAAAGACAAGATGAAGAAGAAAGGCGTCGCGTCGCTCGAGGAACTGCGCAGCGCGTGCCTGGAGTCCGACGTGAAGATGATCGCCTGCCAGATGACGGTGGACCTGTTCGACTTCCAGAAGAGCGACTTCATCGACGGCATCGAATACGGTGGCGCGGCAACGTTCCTCAAGTTCGCCGGCGAAACCGACGTCTGCCTGTTCATCTGAACCGCTGACCCGAGCGCATGCAAGGCGCCGCGGCACCGATCGCCACGCTGGTCGTCGCCGGCGGCTTTGTGCTGGCGTTCATCTTCGGTGCGGTGGCGAACCGCAGCAACTTCTGCGTGATGGGCGCGGTGTCGGACGTCGTCAACATCGGCCATTGGGGCCGCATGCGCATGTGGCTGCTGGCGATGGCCGTGGCGATCGTCGGCGCGACCCTGCTCGCCGCGACCGGCCAGGTCGACCTGAGCAAGAGCATCGCGCAGCGCCCGTCGATATCGTGGCTGTCGCTGCTGATCGGCGGCTTCTCCTTCGGCGTGGGCATGACGCTCGCCGGTGGTTGCGCCAACAAGAACCTGGTGCGCCTGGGCGGCGGCAGCGTGCGCTCGCTCGTCGTGCTCGTGTTCGTTGCCATCTCGGCGTACATGACGCTCAAAGGCCTGTTCGGCCAGTGGCGCGCAAGCCTGCTCGACCCGGTGGCGTTGAACCTGGGCGCGTGGGGCTGGAAAGACCAGAGCCTGGGGACGCTGGTGGCGAGCGTCGGCGGCGTGTCGCCTCGGCCGGCATTGATCGCCACCGCGCTCGTGCTCGCCGCCGCGCTCGCCGTCTTCGTCTTCAAGGACGCGCGCTTTCGCGCCAACACGGTGCAGCTCACGGGCGGCGCCATCATCGGCGCGCTCGTCGTCGGTGGCTGGTACGTGAGCGGCCATCTGGGCTTCGGCGAGAACCCGGAAACGCTGGAGCACGTGTTCTTCGCGACGAACTCGCGCGCGCTCGAGTCGATGAGCTTCGTCGCGCCGCTCGCCTACAGCCTCGAGCTGCTGCTGCTGTGGACCGACAAGTCGCTGCACTTGAGCTTCGGCGTCGCCAGCGCCCTGGGCGTCGTGCTCGGCTCGGCAGCTGTCGCGTGGCGCACGGAGACGTTTCGCTGGGAAGGTTTTGCCTCGCTCGACGATCTGCGCAACCAGCTCGGCGGCGCGGTGCTGATGGGCTTCGGCGGCGTGACCGCTTTGGGCTGCACCGTCGGCCAGGGCATCACGGGAATCTCCACACTCGCGATCGGCTCGTTCATCGCCACCGGGGCGATCGTCGCGGGTTCGGTGGCGACGCTGAAGTACGTGTTGTGGCGCGAGGAGCGGGGCGGCTGAGATTCACGAACCGGCGATCCTGCTCGCCCAGTGACCACGCGCACGCGCAAGCGCACGCCTATACTGGCTGCACCCGTCTTCTGCAACGACACCGCCATGGGCCAATTCACCTCTCATGAAGCGCTCGCGCTGCGCTGGGCTGAGTTGTGCAGCGACCCACTGCTGCGCGACCTGCCGGGCAAGATCGAACTCAACGCCTATGGGGTGATCGAAATGAGCCCTGCGAGCAATCGCCACGCGCTGACCCAAGCCGAAATTGGCTATGCACTCAGGGACCAACTCACCGCGGGGAGGGCCTTGGTAGAGTGCTCGATCGCAACGTCTGACGGCGTTCGTGTTCCCGATGTGGCCTGGGCATCAAGTGAGTTCCTTGCGCGCCACGGCGACGCCACCCCGTTCCCCGCCGCACCGGAAATCTGCGTCGAAGTGCGTTCGCCGTCGAACACCGACGAAGAGATGGCGCTGAAGACGCGGCTCTATTTGGAAGCGGGCGCCGTCGAGGTGTGGATCGTCTCGGAAGCGGGGGCTTGGAAGGTCTTCGACGCCAACGGCGAGCGCCCCGCCAACGGCTACAACGTGCGTCTCGCGCTGCCGGCAGCCTAAGAACATCGCGCGCCGCTCAGCGCGCGTGCTCTCGAAACGTCTGGTCCAACTGCGCGGTGAATGCGGCCTTCGCGGGTTCGTCGATGAAGCTCGCCTCGAAGCTGTTGCGCGCGAGTGTGTACGCATGCGCCGCACCGAGCTGCGGCAGCGCGGCGAAGGTCTCGACGAAAATCTGATTGATATAGCCGCCGAAGTACGCCGGGTCGTCGGAATTGACGGTGGCGCACAGGCCCGCATCCAGCATCGCGGGCAGGTTGTGATCCGACAGCCGCTTGAACACGCACAGCTTCACGTTGGACAGCGGGCACACCGTGAGCGGCATGCGCTCCTAGGCCAATCGCGCAACGAGCGCGGCGTCTTCCATGCAGCGCACGCCATGGTCGATGCGCTGCACTTTCAACACGTCGAGCGCGTTGC
>JANOLA010000864.1:0-29103 GCA_031419535.1 Burkholderiales bacterium
ATGCCCGCGGCCTGCGCGCCGAACAGCGCGAAGAACGCCTGCGGCACGAGCGGCAACAGCAGGCTGACCACATCGTTAGTGCCCACGCCCAGGTGATGGAACAGGTTGGCCGCTTGCGTGACCCGCGCGATGAACTGGGCGTGCGACACCGTGAGCGGTGTCTCGTCGGGGTCGGCTTTGCTGAGGAAGTGGATCGCCGCCGCGTCGGGGTCGAGCGCCGCGCCGAGTTGCAAGGCCTCGTAGGTGCTCTGCGCCTTGATGCGCTCGGCGTACGGCGTGGCTTCGAACGCCGCGAGGTCGGCAGCCGTGCGCAGCGTTGGGCGCATCGCGCCGATGCAGCGGTCGAGCAGATGGGCTGGGTGCATCGAGTCTTCTCCGAAACAGACGATCGCATCCGACTATAGAACCTGGCGCTGGCCCGCCTTGTGCAGAGCGTGCGTGAGTAGATCCGGCTTTGCAGGGCTACTCAAACCCCCTTGGGGGGCGGACGACGTAGGCGTCGTCCTGGGGGCACTGTCAAGGATGAGGCGAGAATCGACCGCGATGCCCGAGCCCCTTGCCCCGCCGCCGCACCGCGCTCGCTGCGCTGCCCCGCTGCTCGCGCTTGCCGCGCTGGCGCTGTGCATATCCAACGCAGCGGCAGCACCCGATCCGCAGCGCCCGGCGGACGCCGGCGCGCAGGCACAGGCCAGCGCCGAAGAAGCGGTGCTGCAACAGAACTTCGTGCGCTGGGTCGCGGGCTTTCGCGCCGAGGCGAAGGCGGCGGGCATCCGCGAGGCGACGCTGCGCGCCGCGCTCGACGACGCGCGCTATCTGCCGCGCGTGGTCGAACTCGATCGCGCCCAGCCCGAGCACACCCGCTCGATCTGGGACTACCTCGACATCGCCGTCTCGCCACAACGCGTGGCGCAAGGCCTGGACAAGCTGCTGCAGTTTCGCGCTCAGGCCGAAGCCGCCGCCGCGCGCCATGGCGTCGCGCCGGCGATCCTGGTCGCGATCTGGGGGCTGGAGAGCAAGTACGGCGAGATGGCCGGCAACACGCCCACGATCGACGCCCTCGCGACGCTGGCCTTCGAGGGCCGGCGCGAACGCTGGGCGCGCGGCGAGTTGCTCGCGGCGTTGAAAATCCTGCAAAACGGCGACATCACCCGCGAGAACATGGTCGGCTCGTGGGCCGGCGCGATGGGGCAGCCGCAGTTCATGCCGTCGAGCTTCCTGGCCTATGCAGTGGACACCGACGGCGACGGCCGGCGCGACATCTGGGGCAGCGTGGCCGACGTGATGGCCTCGGTGGCGCACTTCCTGGCGCGCTCGGGCTGGCGCGCCGGCCAGCCCTGGGGCACCGAGGTCCGGCTTCCGGCCGCGTTCGATGTCGCCAATGCCGACGCCGCGCTGCGGCGCCCCAGCGCACAGTGGTTCACCGAGGGCGTGCGCAGCGTCGACGGCGCGCCGCTGCCCGAATTCACCGACGCTTCGATCCTGCTGCCCGCGGGCGCGCGCGGCCCGGCCTTTCTGGTGGGCCCGAACTTTCGCGCCATCCTGCGCTACAACAATTCCACGAGCTACGCGCTGGCGGCGTGCCTGCTGGCGCAACGCCTGGCCGCAGGCCCGGGAGTGCAGGCGCCCTGGCCGCGCGAGCTGGTGGCGCTCACGCGCAGCCAGGTGATCGCACTTCAGAACGTGTTGAATGCGCGCGGCTTGGACGGCGGCACGGCCGACGGCATCTTCGGGCACGGCACGCGCGCCGCACTGCGGCGTTTCCAGCGCAGCATCGGCGTGCCCGCCGACGGATACCCGACGCTCGAATTGCTGGAGCGGCTGCAGAAACCCTAGATGGATTGTCGGGGAGACTCTGTGCGGGCATCCGTGCGGGCATCCGCGCGGCAGGGCGGCGGCGGCGCCCCCGTTCTCCGGCCCACGCTCGCGGGGCACCACCGCAGCCTACAACGGACATCCGCGTCATCACCGCCCAAGCGTGCGAAGAGCCAGGACACCGCGAATGGGGCCTCCGACCGGGGGCACCACCACCGCCCTGTGCAACGTTCGTTGGCGCGGCACGTCTTTGCCTGCCACCCCTGTGCCGAGGCCGCCTGCCCTCGCGCGCAGCCCGCAGGAGAGGTGTCAGCCTGCGGGCCGGATATGCGCCGTGGCCTCGTCTTCCACGCGCTGCCAAATCTCCAGCGCAATCGGGTTCTTGCTCTCTTCGAGAATGTGCCCCACCAGCCCGATCGCGCGCGCGAACACGCCGATGCCGCGCACGATCTGCCACGGCAACCCGAGCTCGCAGCAGATCGACCCCATCGCCCCGGTGGCGTTGATCGGCAGCACCTTGCCAGTGATGCGCTGCGCCTCTTCGCAGATCAGGTGTTCCAGGCGAATGTAGTCGCCGCTGAAGCCGGTTTCCTTCGCAAGCGCAAACAGCCGCGGCGCGCGTGGGTCGACCGGTTTGTGGATCGGGTGGCCCAGGCCCGGAACGATCTGCCCGCGTGCGCGAAACGCGGCCACCGTGTCGCGCGCAATGCGCTCCAGGTCGGCGCCTTTCGTTCCCGGCGGCAGTGCCTCGTACAGCATCTTCGCCGTGCCTTCCGTCGAGCCGACGAACACCGTGCCGAGGCCACACAGCCCGGCAGCGACGGCGGCTTGCAGCGCTTCGGGCGCGCCGGCGTACGTCATGCGCGCGGCAATCGAGCTCGGCGTGATGCCATGCTCCACCAGCGTCACTGCCACCGCGTTGAACAGCGTCGACTCCTGCGGCGTGGGCTTGCGCCCCACCAGCAGCAGAAACGCCATGTCGCCCAGGTTGATGTGGCCCAGCAACTCATCGGGCAGGCTCATGCCATGCACCTCGATGCGGTCATGCGTGCTCCACGCAATGTCGGAGCGGATCGGTTTGGTCTTGCGGCTCATGCAAACTCCCGTGGCCACGCGGGCTCGGCGCCCTTCGCCGACCCTCTTGGACCTCTATACTCACTCTAGCATCTAACAAGCGTTAGGCGCCGCACCGTCAAACGAGCCGTACCTCCAACAAGCCCCGACATGCGCGCTTCCCGAGCATGAACATTCCCGAAGGTTTCGCGCCGCTTTTCCGCACGAGTCCCGTTCTCGACTTGATCGGCCCCCTCTATTGCCGCGGTGAAGGCAAAGACTTGGTGCTTGGCTTGAGGGCCGAGCAAAAGCACTGCAACGCTCGCGGCACCGTTCATGGCGGCATCCTGTCCACACTCGCCGACGTGGCCTTGGGCTACACGATGGCGTTTGCGTCTGAGCCGCCGGCCGGCCTCACGACGGCAAGTCTGAATCTGGATTTCGCCGGCTCGGCCAAGCAAGGCGATTGGCTGGAAACCCGAGTCGACATCCAAAGGCAAGGCTCTCGTCTCGCGTTTGCCAACTGCTACATCTGGGTCGGCAGTGAACGCATCGTTCGGGCCAGCGCCGTGTTTCTCGTGTCCGGGCGACTCAGCCAGAACCCAGATGCCTGACGACAGCCGGCGTAGCATGGCACCGACTCGTCCTGTTGGCATGCCTCCCATCCAGTTCTACTTCGAACTCGCGTCGCCCCTCGCAGCGGCCTGCGTTGACACGGGTCTCGGTGCAGCTGCCATCAACTTGGCCGCACAGTCACCGGCGGCTCGCGAGGCCCAAGGTGCAGCCAACGCGCAAGCGGTCCGATGGGGCTGCTTCGGTATCCCTTGGCTCGTCGTCGATGGTGAATCCTATTTTGGACACGATCGCCTGCCACACGTGGCTGCGCGCCTTCATGCGAAAGCCGCTGCCTGAGCATCGGGCCGCTGAACAGGGTTCATCGTGACCAGCACCACCGCCCGCAGCCCGTTCTACAGCGCCGAGCACGAAGCATTCCGCGATGCGCTGCGCCGCTTCGTCGCGCGCGAGATCACGCCGAATGTCGAGGCATGGGAAGCGGCGGAGGGTTTCCCGCGCGAGCTTTACGCCAAGGCGGCTGACATCGGCCTGCTCGGCCTGGGCTTTCCAGCTGAATACGGTGGCAACGACGGCGACCTGTTCATGAGCATCATCGCCGCGCAGGAGCTTTCGCGCTGCGGCGCGGGCGGCGTGCCGGCGAGCCTGATGTCGCACACGATCGGCTGCCCGCCGATCGTCAACGTCGGCTCGGAAGAACTCAAGCGCAAGGTGCTGCCCGCCGTTTTGCGCGGCGAAAAAATCAGCGCGCTTGCGATCACCGAGCCAACGGGCGGCTCAGACGTCGCGAACCTCGCCACCAGCGCGCGGCGCGACGGCGATCACTACGTGGTGAACGGCTCGAAGATGTTCATCACCTCGGGCGTGCGCGCCGACTTCTACAGCGTCGCGGTGCGCACCGGTGGCCCGGGAGGCAGCGGCGTGTCGCTGTTGCTGATCGAAAAGGGAACGCCCGGCTTCACCCAGACAGCGCTGCAAAAAATGGGCTGGCACAGCTCCGACACCGCGGCGCTTTACTTCAGCGACTGCCGTGTCCCGGCGCAGCACCTGATCGGCGAAGAAAACCAGGGCTTCAAGGCGGTGATGCTCAACTTCAACCGCGAACGCCTGTTCCTCGCGGCAGGCGCGAACGGCTTTGCGCGCGTCTGCCTGGACGAAGCACTCGCCTGGTCGCGCGAGCGCCCGATGTTCCGCGGCAAACTCATCGATCAACAGGTCACGCGCCACAAGCTCGCCGACATGGCGATGCGCATCGAGGCAACGCAGGCGATGCTGGAACTGTTGGCGTGGCGCGTCGTGCAGGGCGACACGCCGGTGGGCGAAATCTGCCTGCTGAAAAACCAGGCGACACAGACGCTGGCGTTTTGCGCGAGCGAAGCCGTGCAACTGCACGGCGGCATGGGCTTCATGCGCGGCGTGACGGTGGAGCGCATTTACCGCGAAGTGAAAGTCAACGCGATCGGCGGCGGTGCCGAGGAAGTGATGCGCGACCTGGCGGCGCGGCAGCTCGGGTTTTGTTGACGGCACGAATGAAGTCCGACAGGCTCCTTGTGCCCTGCGAGCCGGGCAGGGGACGTTGGCGTCGCGCGTGAATCCCGCACTCACTTTGGCAATTGCGAGTTCGCTTTGTTTCGGCAGCGCGCTCATCACCACCCGCGTCGGCCTGCGCAACTTCGACGCGCGTTCCGGCGCGGCAATCAGCGTGCCGACGGCGACGCTGCTGTTCGTGCTTGCGGCGCCGTTTGGGTTCGACGGTGCGGGGTTCACCCTCAGCGCCGCGCTCCTGTTCGCCGCAGTCGGTTTGTTCTTTCCCGCCCTCGTCACGCTGCTGACGTTTCGATCGGTCGAGCAGCTTGGCCCGACGATCACCGGCGCCGTGTCGGGCACCGCGCCGTTGTTCGCGCTCGTCGCGGCAGGCCTGATCCTCGGCGAGAAGATTCCGGCGCAGGCAGCGCTGGCCTGCGCCGGAATCGTCGCCGGCGTCGCCTTGCTGTCCTGGAGGCAAGAAGCGGTGCGGCCAGACTTTATCGGCTGGGCGCTCGCATGGCCGATTGCCGGCGCCATGCTGCGCGGTCTGGCGCAGGCTTGCGCCAAAGCGGGCTTGCTGCTCTGGCCGAGCCCCTTCTCCGCTGGCGTCATCGGCTACGCGGTCTCGTCGCTCATCGTGATCGGCGCGAACCGGCTGGGCCGGCCCAAGCGCCCCGCGCTCAACAAACACGCTGTTCTCTGGTTTGCCATCACAGGCGTCCTTAACGGCAGCGCGGTGCTCCTGATGTACAGCGCCTTGAGCCGCGCACCGGTGTCGCTGGTCGCGCCGGTGGTGGCGACCTATCCGCTGGTGACGGCGCTGGCCAGCGCCCTCTTGCTTCGCGAAGAACGCGTGACGCTGCCCATGGCCGCGGGGGCGTGCCTCACGGTTCTGGCGATCGTCTATTTGGTCGCAAGCAGCGGCCACGGCTGACTCCACTTTCGGCCATTGCGGCGGCCCTGCGAGACCGGGAAGCCTCAGTGACCTGAGCGGTCGAGCCGCGCGGCGCAGCCGAACCGGGCGGCGTTCACACCGCGGCGGGCCGCACTGCCTTTGCCACGTCACTCTCGAAATCCGCCGCCGTGCCTTGCGATCCCCAGCGTGCGACCGAGGGGTAGTGCTCGCGAAACGCGGCGACGAGGTCGTCTCGGGGCAGGTCGACGAAATGGCCGCGCTGCTTCACGTACTCCATGTGGCGCCGGCCGGTCGCGTCGAACGGGTGGAAGATGGAGTCGCCGCGGCCGTCGAATTCCAGCGGCAGGATGCGCGCCTTCTCGCACAGTGTCCGGTTGAACGACGGGGTGGCCTTGACCCAGCGCGAGTCGATCCACAGCTCGGTGTAGCCGTGGTAGACGAACAGGTCGCTGCCCATCAGGTCGTGCAGCTTCGGGCTCGTGAGGTGGTTGCGCACGTCGGCGTAGCCCAGCCGCGCCGGCACACCCAGCACGCGCGCCGCAGCGCACATCAGCACCGCCTTGGGGATGCAAAAGCCGCGGCCCGTTTCGAGCACCGTGCTCGCCTTGAGGCCGTGCTCCGTGATGTCGAGGTTGTAGGGGTCGTAGCGGAAGTCGTCGCGCACGGCGTAGTAGAGCTTGACGGCGATCTCGCGCGCTGTCATCGATTGGTTCGCCTGGGCGCGCGCGAATTGAATCACCGCCGGGTGATCGCTGTTCACATAGCGAGCGGGGGCGAGGTAGGGCGCGAAGTCGGGGTCATCGTCGATTGCGGCATCGAGCGCGGCGTCGAGCGCAGTCGGGTTCGTGCGCAGCGGGGCGGCGGGTGACATCGGGTTTTCTTCCTTCGAATTTCGAGCCTCACTGTATCATCGAACATGCGTTAGGTTGGCGCTGCGGCGCCACCGTTTTCTAAGTGTTTTACCTCGTAGGAGCGAGCGTGCCCGCGGCATTCCCCACTCTGCTTGCGCCGATCCGCGTTGGCGCGCACACCCTGCGCAATCGCGCGCTGATGGGGTCGATGCACACGCGGCTCGAAGGCATGGACCGCGCCGCCGAGCGCCTGGCGATGTTCTATGGCGAGCGCGCGCGCGGCGGTGCCGGGTTGATCGTGACCGGCGGCTATGCGCCGAACAGCGACGCGCGCATCGATCAAACCGGCCCGGAACTCTTCACGCCCGCGCACGCCGAGCAGCTGAAAACCATCCCGCGCGCGGTGCACGCCGAGGGCGGCAAGATCATCCTGCAGATCCTGCACCCGGGGCGCTACGCGAAGATCGCCCAGCCGGTGGGCGCGTCAACGATCCCCTCGCGCATCAACCCACGCGTGCCGCGCGCACTCGCCACCGCCGAGGTCTGGCAAACGATCGAAGACTATGTGCGCTGCGCAGAACTCGCGCAAAGCGCGGGCTTCGACGGCGTGGAGGTGATGGGCTCGGAAGGCTACCTGATCAATCAGTTTGCCGTGACGCGCACGAACGACCGCGCCGACGAGTTCGGTGGCAGCGTGCAGAACCGGCATCGTTTCGCCGTGGAGATCGTGCGCCGCACGCGTGCCAGGCTCGGGCCTGAGTTCCTCTTGATGTACCGCGTCTCGGCGCTCGACCTCGTGGAAGGTGGCGCTCCGGCGAGTGAAATCGTGGAACTCGCGCGCGCGGTCGAAGCCGCCGGCGCCGACATCATCAACACCGGCATCGGCTGGCACGAGGCGCGCATCCCGACGATCGCCTACGTCGTGCCGCGCGCTGCGTGGCGCTTCGCCGCGGCGCGCGTGAAGCGTGCGGTGGCGATTCCGGTGATCGCGTCGAACCGCATCAACATGCCGGAAGTCGCGGAGGAGATCCTGGCGAGCGGCGACGCCGACATGGTGTCGATGGCGCGGCCCTTCCTCGCCGACGCCGACTTCATGCGCAAGGCCGCTGCGGGTCGGCCGCAAGACATCAACACCTGCATCGCGTGCAACCAGGCGTGCCTGGACTACATTTTTTCGGATCGCCCCGCCACCTGCCTGGTGAACCCGCGCGCCGGCCGTGAGCTCGAGTTCTCGCAAATTCGCGGCAGCGGCGCGAAGCGGCGTGTTGCCGTGGTCGGCGCCGGTGCGGCCGGCCTGGCCTGCGCCGTCACCGCCGCGCAGCGCGGTCATGCGGTCACGCTGTTTGAAGCGGCGCCGCGCATCGGCGGGCATCTCAACCTGGCGCGTGCCGTGCCGAGCAAGAAAGAGTTCGACGAACTGCTGCGCTACTTCCGCAACAGCGTCGAGCAAGGCGGCGTCGAGCTGCGTCTGAAGCACCAGCCGAGCGCTGAGCATCTGGCGCAGCAGAAGTTCGACCATGTGGTCGTCGCCACCGGCGTGCGTGCGCGCGTGCCGAACATCGAGGGCATCGGCCATGCGAAGGTCATCGTCTACGCCGACCTGCTCTCGGGCCGGCGCCAGGCGGGCCGGCGCGTCGCGATCATCGGCGCGGGCGGCATCGGCTTTGATGTGGCCGAGTTTCTGTTGCATGACGCTGCCGTGCCGGCCGAACATGCGCCGGCCGAACACGCGCCGGCCGAACACGCACGGGCCGAACTCGCACGGGCCGAACTCACGAGCGCGAGCGAACTCGCTGGGTTTCACGCCGAATGGGGCGTGGACACCGCGCCCGGCGGATTGACGGCACCGCAGGTGGCGAGGCGCCTGCGCGAAGTGACCTTGTTGCAGCGCAAGCCCGAAAAGCCGGGCAGAACGCTGGGCCTGTCCACCGGCTGGGCGCTGCGTGCGCAGCTCGAGCGGCGCGGCCTGCGCACGCTGAGCGGCTGCACCTACGAGCGCATCGACGACGCCGGCCTGCACGTGAGCGTGAACGGCGAGAGCCGCGTGCTGATGGTCGACAGCGTGATCGTCTGCGCCGGCCAGGACAGCGAGAACAGCTTGGCCGCGCAACTGCAAGCGCTGGGTGTGAAGGCCGATGTCATCGGCGGCGCGCAGGTGGCGGCCGAGCTCGACGCGCTGCGCGCGATTGAGCAGGGCACACGAATCGCATTGGCCATGTAAGCACAGTGAAGGAGACTTGAACCCATGAACACCAAGCTGACAGACAAAGTGGCCGTCGTCACCGGCGCAGGGCGCGGAATCGGCCGCGACATCGCACTGCAACTGGCCGCGCAGGGTGCGAAAGTGGTCGTCAACGACATCGGCGCATCGGTCAGCGGCGAAGGCAGCGACGCCAGCCCCGGCCAGCAGGTGGTGGACGAGATCAAGCGCCGCGGCGGGCAGGCGGCGTTGTCCACCGACAGCGTGTCGGACTGGAAGTGCGCGAACCGCATCGTCCAATGCGCGGCAGACACCTTCGGCCGCATCGACATCGTGATCAACAATGCCGGCATCCTGCGTGACCGCTTGTTCTTCAACATGTCGATCGAGGAGTGGCATGCCGTGATCGACGTGCACTTGCACGGCACGTTCTACGTCTCGCGCGCCGCGGCGCCGCATTTCAAGACGCAGCAATCGGGTGCCTATGTGCACATGACGTCGACCTCCGGGCTGATCGGCAACCTCGGCCAGGCCAACTACGCGGCGGCCAAACTCGGCATCGTGGGCATCTCGCGCATGATCGCGGGTGACATGGCGCGCTACAAGGTTCGCTCCAACTGCATCTCGCCGTTCGCGTTCAGCCGCATGATCGGCTCCATCCCCACCGACACGCCCGAGCAAGCGGCGCGCGTGGAAAAGCTCAAAAAACTCGACACCGCGCAGATCGCGCCGATGGCCGCCTTCCTCGCGAGCGACGCCGCGGCCGACGTCACGGCGCAAATCTTCGCGGTGCGCGGCAACGAAATCTTCTTGATGAGCCAGTCGCGCCCGGTGCGCGGCATGCACACCGAACAGGGCTGGACGCCTGAGTCGATTGCCGAGCGCGTGCTGCCCGCTTTGAAGCCGAGCTTCACCCCGCTCGAAACTTCGGGCCAGGTGTTTTCCTGGGACCCGGTGTGAACCGCCGCAAACACAAAGGACCGCTGCGATGAACTACGCTGACTTTGAATTCCTGAAGTTCGACCACAAGGCCAATGGAGTGTTGCTGATCACGATCAACCGCCCCGAAGTGATGAACGCGACGAACGCGCGCCTGCACTGGGAGCTGACGAAGATATGGGGCGTGGTCAACGACGACGACAACACTCGGGTCGCCGTGATCACCGGCGCGGGCGACAAGGCGTTTTCCGCGGGCGGCGACCTGAGCTGGATCAGCGAAATGGTCGGCAATGCGCAGGCCGTGAACAACGTGATGCGCGAGGCCTCGGACATCGTCTACAACGTGATGGACTGCAGCAAGCCCATCATCTCGGCGATCAACGGCGTGGCGGTCGGCGCGGGCCTGGCGGTGGCGATGATGGCCGACATTTCCATCATGGCCGAAGAAGCGAAGATCACCGACGGCCACGTGAAGCTCGGTGTGGCCGCGGGCGACCATGCGGCGATTCTCTGGCCGTTGCTGTGCGGCATGGCCAAGGCCAAGTACTACCTGCTCACCGCCGATTTCGTGAGCGGCAAGGAGGCCGAGCGCATCGGCCTGGTGAGCCTGTGCGTGCCGCGTGCGCAACTGATGGACAAGGCGATGGAAGTGGCGAACAAGCTCGCCACCGGCAGCCAGCAGGCGATCCGCTTCACCAAGCGCTCGCTCAACGGCTGGATGAACCTGGCGCGCCCGATCTTCGAGAGTTCGCTCGCGATGGAGATGATGTGCTTCCTGGGCGAAGACGCGCCCGAGGGCGTGGCCGCGGTGCGCGAGAAGCGCGCGCCGAAGTTTCCGTCGGCGAATCGCTGAACCCTTTACTTCAACCAATCCACAGAGACAAACATGGACCTCGACCTCAAAGGCAAATCGATCGTCGTCACCGGCGGCGGCTCGAACATCGGCCGCGCCATCGTTCTCGGATTCGCGGCCGAAGGCGCGCACATCACGATCGGCGATGTGGACACCGCGCAAGCCGGCAAGACGGCCGAGTTCGCCACCCAGCTCGGCGCGGCGTCGGTGCAGGTGGTGAAGACCGACGTGACGCAGCTCGACCAGGTGCAGGCGATGTTCAGGTGCGCCACCGACAAGTGCGGCACGGTGGACGTGCTCGTCAACAACGTCGGCTGGGACAACCTGATGTTCTTCACCCAGACCACGCCCGAGTTCTGGCGCAAGGTGATCGACATCAACTACGTCGGCGTGCTCAACTGCACCAAGACCGCGCTCGACTTGATGATCAAGCAGAACAGCGGCGCCATCGTCTCGATCAGCTCCGACGCCAGCCGCCAAGGCGAGCCGCGCGAAGCGGTGTACGGTGGCGTGAAGGCGGCGGTCAACGCCTTCATGAAAACCATCGCGCGCGAAAACGGCCGCTACGGCATCCGCTGCAACGTCGTGTGCCCCGGGGTCACGATTCCGGCGACATCCGACGAAGTGGGCGGCAACAGCATGTGGAGCAATGTGGACAGCATGTTCACGCCGGACCAGTTGGACAAGATCGCCAAGTCGCTGCCGCTGCGCAAGGTGGGCCGGCCGCAAGACATCGCGAACTCCGTCGTGTTCCTGTCGTCGAACAAGGTGGCCGGGCATGTGACGGGGCAAGTGCTGTCGGTCTCCGGTGGCTACAGCATGATCGGTTAGAGCGGCCGCGGCAGTTCGCGCGCCGCAGCACTGCGGCCTGCCGTGGGCGCGCTGGTGCGTCGGCGGCACCACGAATATCGAATCCGGAGGCAGTGGGGGAGTTGGAGAGGGTGCTGGGCCGGTAACTCACCCCAGAAGTTCAGCCACTGTCTTCATGGGCAAATACATTCGCCTGCCGTCACTGTGCAGCGCCCGAAAGTCGTAGTGGCGATAGAAGTTGGTCGCCGCGTCGTCTTTCGCGTCGACGACAACGGCCATCGCCGCGATCTCGGTGGCGTGCACGAGGCTGCGGTTCAGAGCGTCCATGAGAAGCAGTGCGCCGCAGCCTTGTCCCTTGAGGCTTTCGTGTACCGCGAGCCGCCCGATCAAGGTGACCGGCAACCGGGGGTAGCGCGGGAGCTTCTTGGCCAGTTCAGGGGCGATGTCCGCGGCATCAACGGCCGATGCTGACAGCGTGTAGTACCCCAGCACGTCCGGGCTTGGCGGCTCGATCAGCACGAACGGCGCCACAACGTGTTTCTCGGCATCTTGTCTGGCCTGCTGGCGCAGATACCGATCCAGCTCTTCTGACCCGCAAGTGAAACCTGCCCGCTCGTGGCGCTTGGCCAGCGGTTCGATCCGCCATTTGCCTGGCGCGACCACGCGGCTAACGCGCGATGCGCTTCTTGTAGGCCGCCGCTGCCTTGCGCAGATTCGCACTCGGTGCGCGTGGCGACAGCAAGGCCTTGACGAAGGCGGTCTGCTCGGCGCGAGACAGTCGAATCAGTTCGTGCTCCTGGATCACTTTGGAGGCGGCCTCCTGGGCACTGGCCACCACGAACTCCGACAGCGTGCGCCCGGACAGCGCCGCGGCGCGTTGCAGCACGCTCTTCTGCGTGGGCGAGATGCGCGCTTCGAGGCGTGCGCCGCGGCTGTTGTCAATGGTCGGTTCCGCGGTGCTGGGCATGCTGGCACTCCTCACGCCGATGGGCGAGCGCCGCTACTGTACGTCAGTTGTCCGGACGTTGCAACTCTCAACGGCGTCGGGAACATCCACTCACTCGCTCGCCGGCAAGCGCAGCATCAGCGTCAACGGGTGCGTCGGCGAAGGCTGGAAGCCGTAGCGCACGTAGAACTGCTTGGCGGGTTCATGCAGTGCATGAACCAGCAGCGCACGCACGCCGGCGTTGGCCGATACGGCGACTGCGCGCTTCACGGCGTCTTGAAGCAGCGCCGTGCCGAGCAGTTGGCGCTGCGCACCTCGATCGACGGCCAAGCGGCCGAGCACCATCACGGGCACCGGGTCGGGCATGTTGCGGCGAACCTTGCTCGTGGCCGACAGGTGCGACACGGCACTCGCGGCCAGGGCGTAGTAACCCCGCACAAGACCGCCGTTGTCGAGGACGACGAAAGTCCGGCTGGTGCCGCTCGACTGGTTGGCCAAGGCTCGGCGCCGGAGCCAGTCGTCCAGCGCGGCTTCGCCGCACTCGAACTCGGTCAGGCGATGCGCAGCTGTCAAGGGCTGCGGCGGCCCGAGAATCAAGTGTTCAACCCTTCGCCGACTTGCGCGTCCACGGCGGGCGCACCGCCATCAGGCGTTGGAGCCCGGGGTTAGGTGCGGGCGGTGCGTCGAGAAGTTTCACGAACTGGCGAAACTTCGCGGCATCGAGTTGGAAGAAGACCTGGTCCAGCAGAACGGACTGCGCTCTGTCGCACGCCGCCTCGAGCATGAAGTCGGAGCGGTTCTTGCCCAGCAGCTTGGCGGCTTGGTCGATGATGTCGCGCTGCTCCGGTCGCGCACGAAGATTGATGGCGGCGTCACGCATGGTCGGGTTTCCAAGGGGTCTACACAACAGATACACGGATCGTCGGCCGTTGTGTAGCCATTGTCAACACGGCGCCCGGGTGCCCGCGGCGCACGCGGTCCACGCGGCGACGCCATCACCCCAACCAAAGCCTCTCAATCTCATGCCGCTGAATCTTCCCCGTGCTGCTGCGCGGGAACGTGGCCACGTCGACGAAGTGGAACGCCTTGGGGATCTTGTAGCCGGCAAGTTGTTCGCGGCAGCGCCGGCCCTCGCAGCGCGGCTTCGCCGGGGGTGCCGATGGGCACATCCTGATCGTCGGCGTCCACCAGGCGCAGCCGGCAAAAGCCCGATTCGCGTTTGGCCAAGCTCGTCGGCACCACGCCCGGCGCGAGCAGGCTGCCTGAAGCCGGCGCGAGGCCGGTTTCGGTGGCGCCGAAGCTGTTGAGGTAGGGCGCGTTCAGCAATCGCGTGAGCTCGGCGATCTGCTGCAGCGGCACCAGGTCGGCCATCGCGCCGACCACTTTCACGCCGCGCACTTGTGTGGCATTGCGGCGCAGGCCGGCGATCAGCAGGTCGATCATTCCCGGCATCGCCACTAACCAGCCGATGCGCTCGCGCGAGCGTGGCGCACAGGCGATCCACATCGAGGCCGTCTTGCACGATCACCTTGCCGCCGAGCATCAGCGTGGTGAGGCTGAATTCGGTGCCGGCCATGTGGAACAGCGGCGACCAGGCGATGTAGTTGTGCGATGCGCCGATGCCGTATTCGCTGGAAAAACACATCGCGCGCGCCACCATGGCGCGCTGGCTGATGAGCGCGCCCTTCGGCAGGCCGGTCGTGCAGCTGGTGTAGAGGATGACGAGGCCTTGTTCGGGGTCGACGTCGATCCTGGGGTCGCTGTCCGGTGCTGCGGCGAGCAGCGCTTCGTATTGCGTGTCCAGATCGATCGCGTCGGCCACACCATGGTCGATGCGCGAAAGCACGGCCGCGTAGCGCGCCGAGACGAACACGATGCGCGGCTCGACGACGCGTATGCAATGCAGCATTTCGGCGTCCGCCAGGCGCCAGTTCAGGCACGCGACGATGGCGCCGAGCTTGGCCGCGGCGAGTTCGAGTTCAATGTATTCGCGCCGGTTCTCCGAGAGCACGGTGATACGCTCGCCCGCCTTGACGCCGCGTGCGGCGAGCAGCTGTGCCGCGCGGTTCACGCGTGCGTCGAGTTCGCGATAGCTGAGCGTGCCTTGCGAGTCTTCGAGCGCGATCGACGCCGGCCGCGCCGTCACCTGTTTGCGCAGCAGGTCGGCCACGCCCAAGGATTGCGCGGCCTGGATCGATGCGAGCGGCTCGGTCATCGGCGACTTCCTTCGACTTGGCGTGACAGCGAATCAAGCGCGCGGCCGCTGCCGGTCAAGCGCGCGGCCACACCGGCGAGTGCGAACCCGGTGGCATGGAGGGCCGGCGCCAGCGGGCCGGCGTCGCCGAAAAACGCGCGGCGTGGCGCAGCGCGATCACCTCGCCGAAACCACCGGGGAATGTCTCCAAGAAGGGCTCGTGGTTCGGCGTGGGCGGCGCCGGCTCCACGGCCACGCGCCCGAGGCTGCGCAGCCAATGCCCCACGCCGGCCAGGCTCACCTGCACATGCCAACTCCCACCTTGCTTCGCCTGGCGCAGCAGCGCGGCTTGCGCGCCGAAGGCGAGCAGGTAGCCCGCGGCGTAGTCGAGGATCGGCATCGGCAGCGCATGTGGCCGCGCCGCGTCGTACGCACTCGCTTCGGCGTGGTTGAAGCCGGTCGCGGTTTGCACCAGCGAGTCGAAACCGCGCCGGCCGGCCCACGGCCCCAGCGCGCCGTAAGCCGACAGCGAAACGTAGACGATGCCCGGCCGCAGCCGCGCCAGCTCCAGCGGCCCGAACCCGAGCGCTGCCAGCCCGCCGGGCCGATAGCCTTGCATGAAGACGTGCGAACTCGATATCAACCGGCGCAAGGCCTCGCGGCCTGACTCGCTGTTCAAGTCGACATGCGCCGACAACTTGCCGCGGCTCGTGTCGGCGATCGACTCGATGTTCGGAAGATCGGGTGAGTTGATCAGCATCACGTCGGCGCCGTAGGCCGCCAGCGTGCGGCCTGCCACGGGGCCGGCGAGGATGCGGGTCAGGTCGAGAATGCGAATGCCTTGCAACGGCGCGGCGTCGCGGTTGGCGTCGGGCCAGCGCAGTGGTGGTGGAGTTGCGCCGGCTTCGGCTGGCCGGATTGCGAGACCTGGATTCGCGCGATCGGGACTCGCGAGGTCGCGGGGCGCGGCATCGGCACCTGCATCGACGATCGGCGTGATGCTCACGGTCGGCAATGCCGCGAGCGCGGGCGCTTGCGGGTGCGCATCCCAGGCCTCGAAGTCACGCGCGGCGGCCACCACCATGCCGGCTTGCGCCGCAGCGGCCTCGAAGTCTTCGGCGCGCCAGTGGCACAGCGCGTTGGCGACCGCGGCGCGCTCGGTGGCCGGGCCAGGTGTGCAACCCAGCAGTTGCAACGCACCGTCGCGATGGTGCGCGAAGTTCGCGTGAATGCGCACCCAACCCGGCGCGCCGACCGCGCTACCGCACGGGTACAGGCCCGACAGCTTGTCCCACACCTCGGGCGTGCGGCCATTCAGCGAAAACCAGGCGCGGCACTCGAGCGCGGCATGCAGCATGTCCACCGCGATCCGCTGGCGCACGCCATGCCGCGTCAAGCCGATCTCTGCCCCGGCCAACGCCGCTGCCGCGAGGCTCACCTGAGCGGCGGTGCCCACCGCGAACGAAGAAGGCAGTACCGGCTCGCGCCCTTCCAGGTCTGCGCGAGCGAGCGCATGCGGGTCCAACTCAGCCACGCTCCACAACGCGGACAGTGCTTGCAGCGCGAGAACCGGCGCAACGATGGGGGAAGACATGGGGGCAGGGTGCGAAGCCTCACGCGATTGTCGGCGCGCGCTGAAAACCTTGCCGGCCGAGAAGCGCAAGCCGGAGTGGAAGGGGCGGTGAGCGGCTATGGCGCGGCGTAGCGGCGCGTCAATCCGGGCGAGCCTGCGCGAGGCCTGCGCCCGTCAATCCCGGTCGGGCATCAGGGCCTGGGGTGTGCTCGCCAACGGAAACCCCTCGTAGGGCTTGGACCGGCTCGGCTCTAACTTCCACATCGGCCGCGCGTTGGGCACGCCGCCGTCGATGCGGATGTACGAACCCGTGATGTACGCGGCGGCTTCCGACAGCAGGTAGACGATCGCCGAGGACACCTCGGCTTCGGTGCCGTGGCGTTGCAGTGGCGATGTTTTGGTGAGGCCGCGCAACTTTTCCTGCATCTCCGGGGCGTAGCTGTCGAAGCCGCTGCTCGCGATGAAGCCCGGCGCCACCGCGTTCACGCGCACACCGGCCTGCCCCCACTCGCAGGCCGCCGATTCGGTGAACGACAGCATGCCCGCGCGCGCCGCGCCGCTGTGCGCCATGGTCGGCATGCCGTGCCAGATGTCGGCGATCATGTTGACGATGGCGCCGCCGTGCGCTTCCATCCACTGCGTGTAGACCTCGCGCGCGACGAGAAAGCCGCCGGTGAGGTTGTTGCGCACCACCGTTTCCCAGCCCTTGAGCGTGATGTCGCGCGCCGGCTGCGGGTACTGGCCGCCCGCGTTGTTCACCAGCCCGTCGATGCGGCCGTGCCGCGCCAGCACGTCGGCGACCATTTGTTGCACGACGGGCTCGTCGCGAATGTCGCAGACGTGGATGCTGACCTTTGCGCTGGTCAGGCCTTCGATCTCGGCCTTCACGGTTTGCAGCTTTTCGATTTTTCGACCGACGATCGCCACGCCTGCACCGAGCGATGCGAGTTCATGCGCGGTGCAACGGCCGATGCCGCTGCCCCCGCCGGTGACGATGACGGCCTGGCCGGCAAACAAGTCGGCCCGGAATGCGGAGCGGTATTGGAGTGCTGTCATGCGGGGGTGTCTCTCGAGTCCGGGTCCGGCTTGAGCAGGAAATTGCCGTGACCGATGGCGATGGGCTTGTCGGGACTCGATTGCCAGGCCTCGATGCGCAGGTGCGCGATGCGCTGCCCCTGCTTGACCATGTGCACCTGGGCGTGCACGTCTTCAGGCTTGCCGGTGCGCAGGTAGTCGAAGCTGAAGTTGACGATCTTC
This sequence comes from Burkholderiales bacterium, assembly GCA_031419535.1. Lineage (GTDB taxonomy): Bacteria > Pseudomonadota > Gammaproteobacteria > Burkholderiales > Burkholderiaceae_C > JAEMQF01. The sequence continues at coordinate 17,505 of JANOLA010000864.1, forward strand.
GGCAGCGCCGTGCTCTCCATGTGCCACAGCAGGTAGAACATGCCCGCGCATTCGAGAAAACCGCCGATGGCGCCGCCGTGCAAGGCCGGCACCCGGGGGTTGCCGATCAGCTTGGCTTCGAACGGGAGCGTGCACGCAAACGATTCGCTGTCGGCGGCGATGCGCAGTTTCAGGAAATTGGCGAAGGGCATCCATCTGACGAGCGCGCTCCAATCGCCGCTGGCGCGGGCTTGGGTCAAGACTTGGTCGAGCGTCATTTGGATTTCGCGGCACCGAGCGCAACGACCGGCCCGCCGGTGAACATGAACACCGACACCGACGTGGCAATCGGGTCATCGGGTGTGTCGTGGTAAATGCTGCCGCGCAGGAACGCGAATTCGCGCGTGTGCTTGTAGCAAATCGCGCCGCCCAGCACTTCGCGCCCGGGTGTCGCCGGCTTGAGGTGGTCGATGCGCAGGTCCAGTGTGGCCATCGCGCGCAACTGGTTCAGGCGCACGAAGACGGCCAGGCCAAAACAACTGTCGATCAGCGCCGTGATCACGCCGCCGTGCAGCACGCCGGTGTCGGGGTTGCCAATCAAGTGCTGCTGGTACGGCACGGCGATCACGCACCAGTCGGGCTGGGCGGCGCGAACCTCCAGGCCGATTTCGCGGCTGTACGGCGCGACCGTGGTGAACTTCTGCCACTGCTGCAGGATGCGCGCGTCTTCGGATGGGTTCGCGGTCATGGTGTGTTGGAGATCGGATCGGGCCGGCGGGCATCTGGCGACGCACTACATGCGCTTGGCCACTTCTTCGAGCATCACTTCGGTGGCGCCGCCGCCGATGGATTGCACACGCGCGTCGCGCACCATGCGTTCGATGGCGGTGCCTTGCATGTAGCCGAAGCCGCCGTGAAACTGCTGGTAGTCGTAAACGACATCGTTGACGAGTTCGCCGCACAGCGCCTTGAGCATCGACACCTCTTTCACGCAGTCGCGCCCCTGCGCATCGAGCGCCGCGGCGTGGTAAACGAGGCAACGCGCCGCTTCCACCTGCGCGGCGCGCATCGCCAGGCGCTGGCGGATCGTCTGCTTGTCCCACAGCACCGTGCCGAACGCGCGGCGCTCGCGCACGTAGGCGAGGGTCAGCTCGATGGCGCGCGCGGCTTCACCGACCGTCTGCGCGCCGAGCACGATGCGCTCGTTCTGGAAATTGCGCATGATCTGGTGGAAGCCTTTGTTCTCGCCGCCCAACAGGTTGATCGCCGGGACACGACAGTCCTCGAAAATCAGCTCGGCCGTGTCGCTGCTGAGCCAGCCGCTTTTTTTCAGCGCGCGGCCGACCCGAAACCCCGGCGTGCCCTTCTCCACGATGAACATCGAGATGCTGCGCGAGCCCTTTGGCGCGGCGTCCGCGAAGTCGGTCTTCGCGCCGACGAACACCACGTCGGCGTGCACGCCGTTCGTGATGAACATCTTCGTGCCGTTCAGCACCCAGTGGTCGCCGTCGCGCACGGCACGGGTGCGGATGCCAGCGACATCGGAGCCCGCATCGGGCTCCGTCACGGCCACCGCGCAGACCGTTTCGCCGCGAATCAGCGATGGCAGGTAGCGTGCCAATTGCTCGGCTGAACCGAAGTTGGCCAGGTGCGGCGACGCCATGTCGGTGTGCACCGTCACCGTGACCGCGAAGCCGCCGAACGTGGAGCGGCCGAGTTCTTCGGCGAGGATCGCGCTGTAGACGGTGTCGAGGCCTGAGCCGCCGAACTTCTCTGGGTAGCGGATGCCCAGATAGCCCAGTTCGCCCATGCGGCGCAGCACGTCGCGCGGTACGCTGCCGGCCTCTTCCCACGCGGCAGCGTGAGGCACGATTTCCCGCTCGACGAAGCGCCGCAGGTTGTCGCGGTAGGCGCGGTGTTCTTCAGTGAAGAAAGTCGGGTCGTTCATGGCTGAGGGCGAGCGCGCAGACGGATCATGTTGAGCCGTGCAGTTTTGCGGCCGGCGCTTCCTGCTCAACTTCCCGTGCGTGCGACGACCGGAGTGGCGCGGCGGGCGGGACCCGGCGGGGGCTCATGCTGGGGCGGTCGGCGCTGCGCGCCGACTCCACTGCGCTGCTCGGCCTGGCGTCGCGCCGCGAACTCGCTTCGCTCACTTCGTTCGCTACGCTCAAACATGCGCGGCGAGTCAGTTTTGGATGCGCGCTGCGCGCGCCGACGCCAGTCCTGTGCTGCTCGTCGCCCCAGAAATCGCCCCCGCCGGGTACCGCCTGCCGCGCTGGCACCGACTTTTGCCTGCCAGCGAAAACCCCTGTGGCGTCAACAAGCGCTCTTGTCTTTTCCAACGAAGGCCACCGCCGCGGCCCCGCGGCTGGCGCTGCGCGCAGGGGCCTGGGGGGGGCGATTTCTGTGGCGGCGAGCAGCGCAGTCTCTGGGATCGGCGCGCGCAGCGCGCATCCATAACTGACTCGCCGCGGCTGTTTGAACGGAGCGAACGAAGTGAGCGTAGTGAGTTCTGCGGCGCGATCCCAGAGCGAGCAGCGCAGCGGAGTCGGAGCGAAGCGCAGACCGCCACAGCATGAGCCCCCTGCGGGCCCCTGCGCGCAGCGCTTGCCGCGCCGCGCCGACGCACCCGAATCGCCACCCTCATCACGAAAACGAGTCACAACGAATGCCACCACACCCGATCGAGCGCTTGCCCTGCGCCGATCAAGACTTGAACATCGGCGGGCGCCGCGCTTCGAATGCGTCGAGCCCTTCGCGCACGTCGTCTCCGAGCAGCGCATCGATGATGACGCTGGCCTCCATATCGAGCCCCGTGCTGAGCGTGGTGTTCATGCCCTGGCGCGCCAGGCGCTTCATCGTCGCGATGCCGATGCGGCTGCGTTTGGCGAGCTTCGCGCAGTACTCCAGCGTGGCCGCGTGCAGCTTCTCCGGCTCGACGACGTAGTTCACCAGGCCCCATTGCAACGCGGTGGGTGCGTCGATCCAGCGTGCGCTGTAAAACATGTCGAGCGCGCGGCGCAGACCGACGATGCGCGGGAAGCGCTGCGAGCCGCCCCAGCCCGGCACCAGGCCGTACTGCGCGTGCTGGTCGCCCACGCGCAAGTCGCTCGCGGCGAAGATCACGTCGCACGACAGCATCAACTCGCTGCCTCCAGCCAGCGCCATGCCCTGGCACGCGGCGATCACCGGCAATTCGCTCGCCTCCATGCGCTTCATCACCGCATTGCCCTTGGCGATGAGGCGCGAGACCTTGGCCGCGTCGGGCAACAGCGTTTTCACTTCTTCCAGGTCGGCGCCGGTGGAAAAATTCTTGCCCTGCGCGCGCAGCAGGATCACGCGCACGCCCGAGCCCTTGGCCTCGAATTCATCGAGCGCCGCGTCCAGGCCTTCGTGCACGGCGTACGACAGGCAGTTGAACTTGTCGGGCCGTGCGAGTTCGACGATGCCCACCGCACCCTCGCGGCTCGTCACCACGACGGGCGTGTTCATGGCTTGTTCCCCTTGGCATATTGCACTGCGACACGGCCGACACGCTCGCGCGCGACGATCAACTTCATCACCTGCGCCGTGCCGTCGCCGATTTCCAGGCCCATCACGTCGCGCAGGCGCTGCTGGTGCGGCAGGTCCTTGCTCCAGCCGTAGTGGCCGAAGGTGAGCAGGCATTGGTGGATGGCGTCGAACGCGGTCTTCGGGCCCAGCCACTTCACCATCGCCGCTTCTGCCGTGTGCGGCCTGTTCGCGTCGCGCAGCGCGAGTGCGTGGTAGCAGAGCTCGCGGCACGCGGCGATCAGCGTCTCGAATTCGACCAGCGGAAACGTCACGCCCTGAAACTGCGCGATCGGCACGCCGAACGCCTCGCGCTCTTTGGTGTAGGCCCAGGCTTCGTCGAGCGATGCTTGCGCCGCGCCCAGGCATTGCAGCGCGATCAAGACGCGGCTGAAGTCGAAGCCCTGCATCACTTGCGTGAAGCCTTTGCCTTCTTCGCCCAGGCGGTGGTCCGCGGGGATGCGCACGTCGTCGAAGAACACCGAGCCGCGGCCCACGACCGCGCTGCCCACGTCGTCGAAATGCGTGCGCTGGATGCCGTGCAGGTTCATCGGCACGAGGAACGCGCTGACGCCGCGCGCGCCGTCTTCCACCTTGCCGGTGCGCGCGAACACGACCATGGCGTCGGCCTGGTCGGCGAACGACGCGGAGGTTTTTTCGCCCGAGAGAACGTAGCTGTTGCCGTCTTTGCGGGCGCGCAGGACCAGGTTCGCGGCATCCGAGCCGCCGCGCGGTTCGGTGAGGCCCAGGCCCATGATGGCGTCGCCTGAGACGATGCGTGAATTCCAGTGGCGCGCGAGGTCGGGGTTCGCGTTGCGGTGCACGATGGTGCCCATCAGCGAGGCGAGCAATTGCACGTAGCTGACGTTGAAATCGCCATACGCGAGCGCCTCGACGATCAGCCCCGAAGTCACTCCGCTGGCGCCCAGGCCGCCATACGCTTCGGGCAAGTCGACGCCAATCAAACCGAGCGCGCCCATCTCTTTGAGCAGCGCGCGATCGAGCTTGCCCTGCACTTCGCGCTTCTGGTAGTGCGGTGCGAGCCGTTCACGCGCGAAACGGCGTGCCACGTCTTGCAGCGCCGTTTGGTCGTCGTCTAACAGCATGGGCGAGCCTCCAGCGCTCGGTCGCGCGGCATCCGATGGCAACGCCGCGCGAGCGCGCCGCCGATCGGGCGTCGTGCTTCGCGCGGGCTGCGAGATTGAATTTTTACTATAGCATCGAACATACGTTAGTTAGGCGAGCGTTAGGCCCAATGACCTTGGACCACCTTGCGCCACCCGTTGCCCGTTGGACCGCACGCATGGCCACCAAGACGCCAGACAAGCCCGCCGCGAACGACACCGACACCGCAACGCGCGAGCGCATCCTGCTCGAGGCGGCGCGGCTGTTCCGCCACCACGGTTACGCGGCGACAACGCTGCGCGAAGTGGCCGAATGCGCGGGCATCAAGGCGGGCAGCATTTACTATCACTTCGAGTCGAAGGAACAGATCCTCGCCGAGGTGATGGACAAGGGCATCCAGGTCGTTGCCGCCGCGGTGCGCGAACGCATCGACGCGCTGCCGCCGAAGGCCACGTCGCGCCAGCGCATTGCCGCGGCGATCGAAGGGCACTTGTGGGGGCTGCTGCACCATGGCGATTTCACGTCGGCCAACATCCGCATCTATGGGCAGATTCCGATCGCGGTGAAGAACCGCCACCGTGTGGTGCGCCGTGCCTATGCCGACACCTGGGACCGCTTGCTCGACGACGCGCTCACGCGCGGCGAATTGCGCACCGACGCCAGCACGGCGGTGGTGCGGCTGTTCGTGATCGGCGCGCTCAACTGGACGGTCGAGTGGTACAACCCGCAGAAGGGCTCGTTCAACGAATTCGTCAAGCAGGTCACGACGATCGTGTTCGACGGGATCTTGAGCCGCCGCGAGTAGGGAGCGTCAGGCCGCCCGCTCGACCCATGCCGCACCTCAGGCGCAACGCCAACCCGGCTCGAATCGCACGCGCCGATGTGCCGCATTGCCACGGCGCCCCGCCGCGTGCAACTGGCTTACCCCGATTGACGCACTGTTGAACGCTCGTTAGAAACGGCATTCCCTGCCCACGCCGCTGCGAATGATTCCAAGCCACACCCAAGCCCAAGGCCGCCTGCCTCGAGCCAGGTCCGGCCAATGAAGGCGCACACGGCAACGGCCGCGCCGTCGGCCTCCATCACGCCCGTGCTCGAATGCCGCGGCCTGGAGCGGCGCTTCGGTGGGCTGGTCGCGGTAAGCGGCGTGAATCTGCGCATCGACAAGGGCGAAATCTTCGGCCTGGTCGGCCCCAACGGCAGCGGCAAGACGACGCTCGTCAACGCGATCACGGGTTTCTACCCGCCGCAGAAGGGCTCGATCACGCTGAACGGCGAAGACATCACCGGCCTGGCGCCGCACAAGGTGGCGCGGCGCCATGTGGCGCGCACGTTCCAGAACCTGGCGCTGTTCAACGGCATGACGGTGCTCGACAACATCCTGCTCGGCCGCCATGTGCACCTGAAGCCGGGCGTGTTGAAAACGGCGCTCTACTGGTGGCTCGCCGAGCCCGACGAAGTGAAGCACCGCCTCGTGGTGGAAGAGATCATCGAGTTCCTGCAACTGCAAGGCGTGCGCGACGATCCGGTGGAAACGCTGCCGATCGGCCTGAAGAAGCGCGTGGAACTGGCGCGCGCGCTGGTCGCCGAGCCCAACTTCCTGATCCTGGACGAGCCGATGGCCGGCATGAACCAGGAAGAAAAAGAGTACATGGCGCGCTTCGTGCTGGACGCGCGCGACGAGCGCGGCATCACGGTGCTGCTCATCGAGCACCACATGGACGTGGTGCTGGGCATTTGCGACCGCATCATGGCGCTGAGCTATGGCGAAGTGATCGCCACCGGAACGCCGCGCGAGGTGGTGGACAACCCGCGCGTCGTCGAAGCGTACTTGGGGAAAGCGGCTCGGCATGCGGCGTGACGAGACGGCGCTGCCGCGTGACGGCACGGCGCTGCCGGGGGCCGACGCGGCGCTGACCGAATGGAACTTCGATCCGCGGACCACGCTGCCGCGCCTGCTCGCCATCAACGCGCGTGGCCACGCCAATCGCATCGGGCTGCGCGAAAAGGCGCTCGGCATCTGGCAGGAATTCACCTGGGCCCAAGTGCTCGATGAGGTTCTGGAAATCGCCGCCGGCCTGGAGCAACTCGGCTTTCGGGCGGGCGATTCCATGCTCGTTCTCGGCGACAACCGCGCGCGCCTCTACCTGGGCATGCTCGCGGCCGGCGCGCTGCGCGGCTTCGCCATGCCGGTCTACCCCGACGCCAACCCCGACGAAGTGCAGCACTTCGCCAGCGAAGTGAACGCGCGGTTCGCGCTCGCCGAAGACCAGGAGCAGGTCGACAAATTGCTGGAGTTGCGCGAATGGACCGACGGGCCGCTTGACTCGCGCGAGAAGAATGGGAAGCCGCTCGACTCGCGCGAGCGGCGTGCCCCCACCACCACCCTCGCCCACATCGTGTTCGACGACCCCCGTGGCCTGGCGCACTACAAGGTCGAAGGCCTCGTGGCGTGGGACGCGCTGCGCAAGACCGGTGCCGAGCGCCTGCGCGCCGAACCGATGCTCCGCGAAGCATTGATCGCGCGCGCGTTGCCCGAAGACCCTGCCGTGTTCGTGCATTCGTCGGGAACGACGGGCAAGCCCAAGGGCGTGGTGCTGCAACACCGCAACGTGCTCGCGGGGGTGCGGAACGCCTACCGCGGCAAGCTGTTCGACTGGGACGAAGAAATCCTCGCCTACCTGCCGATGGCGTGGGTCGGCGACTACGCGGTGACCATGGCCGCGGGCGTGGCGCTGCGCTTCACGATCAACATTCCGGAGCGCCAGGAGACGGTGTTGCGCAACCTGCGCGAAATCGCGCCCACGCTCTACCTGGCCGCGCCGCGCAGTTGGGACAACCTGCTCACGTCGATCCGCGTGCGCATGGAAGATTCGACGCCGCTGAAGAAACGTTTGTTCGACCACTTCATCGACGTCGGCGTTGCAGTCGAGCGGCTCAAGCTCGAAGGCAAGACGCCGAGCGCGGCGCAGCGCCTGCAATGCCTTCTGGGCGAGGTGCTGATCTATGGCCCGTTGAAAGACCAGTTTGGCCTGAACCGCATGCGCAATGCGCTCACCGGCGGCGAGGCGATGGGCGAAGACACCTTCCTGTTCTACCGCGCGCTCGGCATCAACCTGCGCCAGCTCTACGGCCAGACCGAGAGCAGTGCGTTCAACGCCGCGCACGCCGCCGATGAAGTTCGGCTGCACTCGGTGGGCCGGCCGCTGCCCGGCGTGGACGCAAAGATCGCCGTCGACGGCGAAATTCTGCTGCGCTCCGAGAGCGTGTTCAGCGGCTACTTTCAGAACGACGAAGCCAGCCGCAAGACCCTGGTCGACGGTTGGCTGCACACCGGCGATGCGGGTTATCTCGAGCCCAACGGCCACCTCGTCGTTCTCGGGCGTGTGGCGGAGGTGGTGCACACGTCGAAAGGCGAGCGCTACATCCCGAACTACATCGAGAACCGCCTCAAGTTCAGCCCCTACATCAAAGACGTGGCCGTGCTCGGCACCGGCCGCGACACGCTGAGCGCGATGGTCTGCATCGACCGCGACTCGGTCGGCCACTGGGCCGAAGTGCGCGGCATCGCCTACATCTCCTACGCCGACCTGTCGCAAAAGCCCGAGGTGAGCGAGTTGATCGCGGCGGCGATCGGGCGCGTCAATCAAGCCCTGCCCGAAGGCCTGCGCTTGCGCCGCTTCGTCAACCTGCACAAGGAATTCGACCCCGACGACGGCGAAGTCACGCGCACGCGCAAGCTGCGCCGCAACGTGATCGAGGAACGCTACGCGCCGGTGATCGACGCGCTGTACTCGGGCGCGGCATCGGTGACGATGAAGGCACAGATCACCTACGACTCGGGCGACACCGGAACGATCGAGCGCGAACTGCTGCTGAAGGAAGTGGCATGAAGTTCGACTGGTCGCTGCTGTTCGAACTCGCGGCGAACGGCGCGCTGTCGGGGCTGATGTATTCGCTGGTTGCGCTGGGCATCGTGCTGATCTACAAGTCGTCTTCCGTTCCCAACCTCGCGCAGGGTGCGCTGGCGATGCTCGGCGCCTATGTGGCGATGGCCGTGTTTGACCTGCTGAAGGCACCGATGTGGCTGACGATTCCACTCGCGATGGCGGTGATGTTCGGCATCGGCCTGGGCGTGGAGCGCATCGCGCTGCGGCGCCTGGCCGGCCGGCCGCTCGTGATGATTCTGATGATGACGCTGGCGCTCGACATCTTCATTCGCGCCGCCGCACTCGCGGGCTGGGGCGCGACGAACCGGGTGCTGCCGCTGGGCATCTCGTCCGACCCGCTGTTCATCGGCGACGTGCTCATCAACCGCTCCTACCTCGCCGGTGGCGTGGTGACGCTGCTGCTGTTCGGCTTCTTCGTGCTGTTCTTCCGCACGCGCTTGGGGATCGTGTTGCGCGCGATTTCCGACGACTACACCGCGTCGTGGTCGGTCGGCATTTCGGTGGAGCGCGGCGTGGCGCTGTCGTGGGCCATGTCGGCGGCGGTGGCCACGCTGGCCGGTGTGATGTGGGGTTCGATCCAGGGCGTGGACCAGTCGCTCTCGCAACTGCTGTTGATGGGCGTGGCGGTGGCGGTGCTGGGGGGTCTGGACAGCATCGGCGGCGCGGTGCTGGCCGGCGTGTTGCTCGGCACGTTCCAGGGTGTGGCGTCGGGTTACCTCGACCGGCTGGTGGGAGGCGGCAGCCGCGAGCTGGTGATGGCTGCGACGCTGGTGCTGACGATCCTGATCCGCCCGCATGGCCTGTTTGGCCGCGAAGACATCGAAAGAATCTAGATGCCGGCTGCATATTCGTCCGCCTGCCCACACCCTCACTTGCAATGCGCGTTCCGGGACGAGGATGACGGTTCGGCTTGCGGCCCTTTGCAGACATTCGTGTGTGTTCGGTCGTGCGATCGCTCGGCTCGCCCCAGCATGAGCCCCCGCCAGGCCCCGCCGGGTGTCGCTTGCCGCGCCGCGCCGACGCATGGGCGCATAGCGGACGCTAAAAGGGCAGCAAAGGGCCGCAAGCCGTCCTTTCCCAGGATCGTCTCGTTTCATGCGTCGCGGTCGGCGCACGGCGCAATGGACCACTGACATGTTCTACCGCCAATCCGGCATCCACCACACCAGCTACCGAGGCGACAGGCAACTGTTCCCGGTGCCGTTCGACCGGCACTTGATCGTGGTGCTGCTGATCGTCGGCGTGGCCGCGCCGTGGGTGCTGAGCCCGCTGTACCTCAAGAGCTACATGCTGCCCTGGCTGATCTGGACCGCCGCCGCGCTCGGGCTGAACCTGATCCTCGGCTGGGCCGGGCAGTTCCACTTCGGCTATGCGGCGGTGATGGGCATCGGCGCGTACACGGCGGTGCACGCCGTGAAGAACGGCATCGCGTTCGAGATCGGCGTGCTGCTTGCCGGCGCGGTGGCCACGTTGATCGGCTGCGCGTTTGCGTTCACCGCGCTGCGCGTGCGCGGCCTCTATCTGGCGTTGTCCACGCTCGCGCTGCAATTCGTGATGGACTGGGTCATCAACAAGGTGCCCGCCGTGAGCGGCGGCACGCAAGCCACCATCCAGGCACCGACGATGCGCTTGCTCGGCCAGCAGGTCACATCCGACGCCGGCCTTTATTACGTGGTGCTCGTATGGTGCGTGCTCGTCACGCTGTTCATGCTGAACCTGCGCCGCACGGGCCTGGGCCGCGCGCTGGTGGCGGTGCGCGAGAAAGACTTCGCCGCGGCGGTGATCGGCGTGAACAGCTTCTATTACAAGCTGATCGCGTTCGCGATGTCGTCGTTCATCGCCGGCATCAGCGGCGCGGTGCTGATCTTCACGTTCTATGGCGCCGTCACGCCGGAGCAGTTCGCGGTGAATGTGTCGATCCAGGTGCTGGCGATGGTGATCGTCGGCGGCCTCGGCAGCGTGATCGGTTGCTACTTCGGCGTCGCGTTCATCCTGCTGCTGCCGGGCGTGGTGGCGAACCTGATCTTCGCGCTCGCCAAATCGATGCAATGGAACATCGGGATCGAGCTGCTGGCGCATATCCCGAGTTTGTTGTACGGTGTGCTGATCATCGGCTTTCTGCTGTTCGAGCCGCTCGGCCTGGCCAAGATCTACACCAACCTGCGCAACTACCTGATCTTCTGGCCCTTCGGCTACGCGCGAAAGTAGCTTGCCTCGGTTGCCTTTTGCCACTCTTCCGCCACTCGTCCCGTCCCCTTGCCCCACCCCTGCTTCAAAGGAGCTTGCCTCATGACCCGAAGAATCAAATCCCTGCTCGGCGCCGCGGCGCTGGCGTTGGCCGCACAGCCCACGCTGGCGGCCGACCCCGTGACCTTCGCGCTGTGTTACGACCTGACCAAGGCCTACACCTTCATCACGCCGCAAATCGCGCAAGCGGTGAAGGACTACGCGGCGGTGCTCAATATGAAGGGCGGGCTGGAAGGCACGCCGATCGACATCGTCGTGCAAGACCACGGCAACGAGCCGCAGCGCGGCATCGAGTGTTATGAGCGCGTGAAGGGCAAGGCGATGACGATCGACCTGCTGTCCACGCCGGTGTCGCGCGCCGTGCTGCCGCGCGCGATGAAAGACGGCGAGATCATGATTCAGGCGCTCGTCGGCCGTGGCGACGCGGTCGACGGCGAAGTCTTCAAGTGGGTCTTTCCGCTCGGCCCCACCTACTGGGGACAGGCGGCGAACATCGTCAGCTATGCGAAGAAGCAGGCCGGCGGCAGCCTGAAGGGCAAGAAGATCGCGTTCCTCTACATCGACTATCCGTTCGGTCAGGAACCGATTCCGTTTCTGAAAGAACTGGAAAAGCGTGAAGGCTTCGAGCTGCAACTGTTCCCGTACCCATTGCCGGGCAGCGACCAGTCGTCCGCCTGGTCGCAGATTCGGCGCTTCCAGCCCGATACCATCATCCACTGGGCGTTCTCGGCGATGCACGTCGTGGCTTC